>NZ_JBMNPQ010000024.1:0-21507 GCF_050943655.1 Peptoniphilus sp.
AAATTTTCTTTAAAATGTGTATTTTTCAGTCTTTTTTATAAATAATATTTAACAAAAAATATTTATTTTAAATTAGTTTAATCGCTTAAAATTTTATTTTCTCCCCTAGTTAAAAATCTATGGTAAAATTAATTAAAGGAGTCGTGCTATGTTTAGAAAAATAAGAAGAGTAAAAAACGAAATTTCAATTGAAGATGCAAAAAATCTTTTAACAAATAATAAAAGAGGCGTCTTGTCACTAAATGGCGACGGTGGATATCCCTACGCCTTCCCAATTAATTTTTATTATGAAAAAAGCGAGAATAAAATTTATTTTCACGGAGCAAAAAGAGGGCACAAGATTGACGCGATGTTAAATAATCCAAAAGCATGTTTTACAACTTACGATAACGGAATACTTTCTGAAGACGGATGGTCTTATTATGTATCAAGTGCAGTGGTGTTTGGAAAAATGGAACTCGTTGATGATGAAAAAATTGCTCTTGAAAAAGTTAGAAAATTATCTGCAAAATATTATCCAAATGCTCAGTTAATCGATGATGCAGTTAAGGAAAGTTTTGCAGCAGTTCAAATATTTGCGCTAAATATTGAACATATTTCTGGAAAAAGAGTAAACGAAAGATAAGCAACCTGAAAAAGGTTGCTTAATTTGTATCTTTTTAATTGTAATGATTTAAAATTAAATATTAAAAATTTTATCTCAATTCACAAAACTTTTTAATTGATTCAACTCATGCGCTATAAACTCTACAATATCTTTGGACTGCGCGGCATCTCCCAAGATCTGTGATCTGTGTGAAGTAATCTCTTCGCCTTTTGACTATTTGGCTTATCAAAAAATTCTTCGTAGAGTCTCTTTATATCTTCGTTCTCGTGAGAGTACCTCACACTTTTATTCTCGTCAATAAAGTATAATTTTTCTCCTCTTACAAAGGCTAAATCCTCCCCATCGTGAATCGGTTGGCCTCCTCCACCAACACAACCTCCAGGGCAAGCCATAACTTCCACAAAGTTATAATGTCTCTTACCCTTCTCAATATCTTCAATTAATTTTCTTGCATTTCCAAGTCCACTTACTGTTGCTATTTTTAAATCTCGTCCATTTAAATTAAAACTCGCCTCAGTTATACCACTATCTTCTTCTGTTGCCCTCACAACTTTAAATGCATCGGGTTTTGAATTTTCTCCCATTATTTCAAAATAAGCAGTCCTTAGAGCCGCCTCCATTACGCCACCAGTTGTGCCAAAAATAATTCCTGCACCAGAACTATTCTTAAACAAATTATCAGGTTCAATATTTTGTAAAGTTTTTGGATTAATGTGAAAAGCTCTAAGCATTCTCACAAGTTCTCTTGTAGTTATCACTACATCTGTATCGTGACCTGCGTATTCTTTGTAATAAAGCTCTCTTTCGCTTTCTCCTTTTTTCGCCAAACAAGGCATTATTGCAACTGAAAAAATATCTTCTGGATTCCCTCCAATTTTTTCTGCAAAATATGTCTTCATGACTGTTCCAAACATCTGCATAGGTGATTTTGATGTTGAAAGCTCGGAAACAAGATGTGGATACTGACCTTTTAAAAATCTGACCCAACCTGGGCAACACGATGTAAACATAGGTCTATCGTAAAGCTCTTTATCATTAAACTTTTCTAAAAATTCATTTGCCTCTTCCATTATCGTTAAGTCAGCAGAAGTTGCCGTGTCAAATACATAATCGACTCCTATTTTTTTAAGAGCGTCAAATATTTTATTTACTGTTGCATCTTCCAAATCCATGCCAGTCTCTTCGCCCCATGCAGTTCTAACGGCTGGAGCAACTTGTGCAACAACAACTTTGTCACTTGCTACTATTGCATCCCAGAGTTTATCGGTGTCGTCTCGTTCCCTTAGGGCCCCAACAGGACAGTGAGTTATACACTGCCCACAAAGTGAACAGTCCGACTCTTCTATGGTCCTAGAGTTTGACACATTTACTGTAGTTCTAGAACCCGTCCCCTCAAGCTCCCATATATTTAAACTCTGCATCTTGTCACAAACTTGAATGCACCTCATGCACTTGATGCACTTCTTCGAATCGCGAATTAGCGGAAAATTTTTATCCCAAGGCTGGTGTTCAATTTCTTGTTCATACATTATATCTTGTATGTTTAAATCATTGGAAAGTTGTTGCAACAAGCAATTGCCACTTCTTACACAAGTTGCACATCTATAATCGTGTTGAGATAAAATAAGCTCCACTGTCCTTCTTCTATCCAGCACAACTTTTGGGCTATTTGTATAAATAACCATGCCCTCTTCCACAACATTGTTACAAGCTGTTATTAATTTATCCTTTCCTTCAATTTCAACTACACATACTCTACAAGCTGCAATCTCATTTAAATCTTTTAAGTAACAGAGGTGAGGAATATGAATTCCAATATTTTTGGCAGCCTGCATTATTGTAGTTCCTTCTTCCACTCTAAGCTTCATATCATCCAGTGTAAAGTTTACCATATTCTCTCACGTCCTCCCTTGAAAATGCCAAATCCAAAGTGATCACATCTTAGACATCTTGAAGCTTCTTGATGAGCTGCCTTCTCATTCATATTTAGTTCGACTGCATCAAAATCATTTATTCTAATCTTTGCCTCGCGTTCTGAAAGTTCACTTCTTCCACAATAAGTTTTATCCTCAATATTAGGAATTGGTATATCTATATTCGAAGTAATTCTGTGATTGTAGCCCAAATATTCATCGATATTTGCTGCCATTACCTTTGCTGCTGCTATTGCCTTAATAACTGTGGCAGGCCCAGATGCACAGTCTCCTCCTGCAAAAAGTCCGGGAAGTCCACTAAATCCACCATTAGGAAGTGTAAATATTTTTCCCCACTTAACAGGTATGCCCGCACCTTCATAGTGTTCAGTTTCAATGTTTTGTCCAATTGCAATTACTAAATAATCACATGGAATAAATTCATCTTCTTCGCCACTGTCAACTACAGATGCTCTGCCGTCCTTTATTTTAGAAATCATTTGAGGTCTAACCCATATTCCTTTTAACTTTCCATCAATAACTTCTAATTTAGCCGGTGCTCTTAGAGTAATCATCTCAACTCCTTCAGCTAGGGCTCCATTTATCTCATTTGGAAGTGCCGTCATGTCGGCAACTCTTCTTCTGTAGACACATTTTACAACTTCATGGTCAAGTCTTACCAGTGTTCTTACAGCATCCATAGCAACATTTCCACCGCCAATTACTACGGCTTTTTTGCCCTTTATATCAGGAAGTTTATCCATACCAACATCTCTTAAAAATTTAACTGCAGACACAATTCCATCGCTATCTTCTCCATCAAATCCAAGTTTTTTGTCAGTAGATGCGCCAACTGTAATTAAAACAGCATCGTAATCGTCTCTTAAATCATTTATATCTATGTCAACGCCAATTTTTAAACCATGTATTACTTCCACTCCAGTATCCAATATAGATTCAATATCTTCATCGAGTCTATCTTTTGGAAGCCTATAATTTGGAATTCCGTATCTCAACATTCCACCAAGTTTTGGAAGCATTTCATAGATAGTCACTTGATGCCCCATTAATTGCAAGTAATATGCAGTGGAAAGTCCAGCTGGACCTCCACCGATAATTGCAACTTTTTTCCCAGTTTTATTTCCAGGCATTTTTGTAGGCACAATCCCAGCCATGTCCGCTGCATATCTTTTTAAACCACGAATATTTATGGAAGAATCTATCATATTTCTCCTACATCTATCTTCGCAAGGATGTTCACAAATAAATCCACAAGTCGTTGGGAATGGATTGTCTTTTCTTATTAAAGAGATTGCATCTTCGTATCTTTCTTCTCTAATAAGAGCTATGTAACCAGGAACATCTACATTTGCAGGGCAAAGTACAACGCATGGAACGGGTTGAGTCGTCATGCAAATACATCTTTTGTTTTTTACATGCTCCTCATAATCGTCTCTACAATTTGTAATACTTCTATACACCATGTGAGCTGCCTCATACCCAACTGCACAGTCAGCCGTTTCGGAAATTGATTTTGATGTATCTTCAATTAAGTCCAAAGTATCTAAGGTAGCATTGCCATCTAAAACATCATTTAAAAGATTGCTAAGTTGTTTTAAACCAATTCTACAAGGAATACATTTTCCACATGTCTGTGCGTGACACATCTGTACAAAAGCCCGCGTAAGATCAACAGGACAAAGACCAGGAGGAGAAGATTTTATTCTCTGTTCTAAATTATCATATATATCGTCAATAATAATTTTAGCCCTATTCGGTGTAATTAATTCTAATCTACTCAAAATTTACCTCCATTATTTATTAAACTATACAGTTAAATTAATGTATTATTAATATAATATAATAAACTTTAATCATTTACAATAGTAAATAATTCTATAAAGTTTTACAGTCGTCTTTAAATATTTTTATCATTTAATAAATAATTCCATGTTTATATGAGGTATCCCGTCTTCTAAAAAAGCTTCACCGAAAGTTTTAAATCCAAGTTTCTCATAAAATCCCTTTGCATAAACTTGCGCCAATAAATTAATTTTTTTATATTTATTTAGTCTTTTAATTTCATCTATTGCAGAATTCATAACGAGCTTACCAAGACCCTCACCTCTATATTTACTTATAACGCGCCCTATGTGAACTGTTTTTTTATCCACTTTATCTTCATAGATTCTAATGTATGCCACTATCTCTTTATTATTTTTGTAGTAAAGGTGAAGACTCTCATAGTCTACCCCATCAACTTCTGGATATGGACATTTTTGCTCCACAACAAATACATCAACGCGAAGCCTTAAAATTTCATAAAGCTCTCTAGTGCCAAGTTCATCAAAATTTTTTATCACAAGTTCCATTTAATTCTCCAATTTTAAATTTTTTAATATATTTTATATTTATTATACTAAAACTTCTAGCTATAAAAAAAGCGTTGAAACTAGAAATCTAATCTCAACGCTAAATTTATTAATATAATTTTGCTCCTGCTGGTATTCTATTTGAAACCATTAGAAGATTTAATTTTTCTTCGCCCTCTTCTTCGTGAATTGCTGAAAGAAGCATTCCACAAGAGTCAATTCCCATCATCTTTCTTGGTGGAAGATTTACTATAGCAATTAAAGTCTTGCCGATAAGCTCTTCTGGTGAATAATATTTCTTTATTCCTGATAGAATAATTCTATCTTCGCCAGTTCCATCATCAAGTGTGAATTTTAAAAGTTTGTTGCTCTTTGGAACTTCTTCACAATTTTTAACTTTTACAGCTCTAAAGTCTGATTTAGAGAATGTATCAAAGTCAACCATATCTTCAAAAAGTGGTTCAACCTTTACTTTTGAAAAGTCAATTTTCTCTTCTACTTCATTTTCACGAGCTGGATTAGCTGGTCTATTGCTTACTTCTTTTTCTTCTCCTAGAGGCTTCATTGTTGGGAATAATAATACGTCCCTTATGCTTGGTTGATCAGTTAAAAGCATAATCATTCTATCAACGCCAATTCCAAGTCCTCCAGTTGGTGGAAGTCCAACTTCTACTGCATTTATATAATCATAATCCATTGGATGAGCTTCGTCGTCTCCTGCAAGTTTTTCAGCAACTTGTTGTTCAAATCTTTCTTTTTGATCAATTGGGTCGTTTAACTCTGAAAATGCATTTGCAAATTCCCATGTATTTATGAATGCTTCAAATCTATTAGTAAGTCTTGGATCTTTAGGGTCTCTCTTTGCAAGTGGAGACACTTCAACAGGGTGTCCAATTACAAATGTAGGCTCAACTAAATGCTCTTCACAGAACTCTTCAAACATTTCTGATAAGACTTTGCCCCATGTAAATGATTCGTCAACATCAAGTCCCTTTTCTCTTGCAGCTTTTCTTGCATCTTCGTCTGTTGTAATTTCGTCGAAGTCAACGCCTGCATATTCTCTAACTGCTTCAATCATTGTGATTCTTCTCCAAGGAGCCTTTAGAGAAATTTCTGTTCCTTGATAATTTATTACAGCTGAACCTAAAACTTCTTCTGCAACATATTCAAAAAGATTTTCAGTTATGCTCATCATTTCGTGGTAGTCAACATAAGCTTGGTAAAGTTCGATATTTGTAAACTCTGGATTGTGTTTAGGATCCATTCCTTCGTTTCTAAACATCTTGCCCATTTCATAAACTTTGTCAAATCCACCAACTATTAGTCTTTTTAGGAACAACTCATTTGCAATTCTCATTTGCATGTCCATATCAAGAGTGTTGTGGTGAGTGTAGAAAGGTCTTGCATTTGCTCCACCTGCTACAGTGCCAAGGATTGGAGTGTCAACTTCCAAAAATCCTCTGTTGTCTAAATACTCTCTAATTTTTTTGATGATTTGAGTTCTCTTTAAGAATACATCTTTAACTTCTGGATTTACAATTAAATCTACGTATCTTTGTCTGTATCTAAGATCAGGGTCCTTTAGACCGTGGAATTTTTCAGGTAATATTTGAAGAGATTTTGATAGTAATACTACATCAGTAGCTCTAACAGTGATTTCTCCAGCTTCTGTTTTAAATACTACTCCCTCTGCTCCAATAATATCTCCAATATCAAGTCCCTTTACATCTTCGTAAATTTCTTCGCCAAGCACGTCTTTTCTAGCGAATACTTGTATTGTTCCCCTTGAATCTTGGATATCAAGAAATGCAATTTTGCCGTGACGTCTTTTGCTCATTACACGTCCAGCAATTTTTACAGTTTTATCTTCGTATTCATCAAATGAATCTTTAATGTCTTTTGAATAGGAGTCAACATCATATTTTTCATGAATAAAAGGATCCTTGCCAGCACTTCTTAATTCTTCTAAATATCTTCTTCTCAAAAGGAGCATTTCATTTTGCTTTTGCTCATTTGTTTTCTTCACATTTACCTCCTATATGTTTATTCCACAAATTTCGTAATTAATAAATCCATCTGGAACTTCTACTTCAACTACGTCTCCAACTTTTTTTCCGATTAAAGCAGAGCCAACAGGTGATTCATTTGAAATTTTTCCATCTAGCGGATCAGCTTCTGCAGAACCAACTATTGTGTACTCATCTTCGTCGCCTGAGTCTAATTCTTTAACGATAACTGTTGATCCAATATTTACAACATCTGTGTTTAGATCATTTTCATCTATTATTTTAGCATTGCGAACCATAAGTTCAAGTTTTGCAATACGCTCTTCAACTTGTGCTTGTTCGTTTTTAGCTTCGTCGTATTCTGAGTTTTCAGATAAGTCCCCATAACCAAGAGCAACTTTAATTCTCTCAGAAACTTCTTTTCTTCTAACTGTTTTTAAATATTCAATTTCGTTTTCAATTTTTTCTAGGCCCTCAGGCGTAAAAAATACTTCTTTTGCCAAAATACTCTCTCCTCATATATAAAAAATAAGGCGATAGACGCCTCTAATTATTGACAAAATAAATTGTCCTAATCATTCAGTTTAATTTCTCAAATACTATTCTTTTAAATCTAACTCATTATAATAAATGTAGTCTAAATTGTCAAGGAAAAGCCATAAAACAGGGATTCTTTTAAATTTCTTCAGAATAGTTTTCAATATATTCATCTATAATTTTTTTAATTTCATCTAAATCATTTAAAGTGTTTAAAGAATTTCTTATCTCTTTGGAATTTTTCATTCCTTTGAAATAATAAGAATAAACTTTTCTCATCTCAAGTAAGCCAAGTCTTTCGCCCTTGTACTCAATTTCTCTATTTAAATGATCTTTTAAGACATTTAGTTTTTCGCGAATTTTTGGTCTGTAGTAATCTCCATGAGATATAAGCTCTTCAATTTGTCTAAATATAAAGGGGTTCCCAATGCTTCCCCTTCCAATTGCAACTCCATCGACGCCAGAATATTTTATTTTTTCTAACGCATCTTCTGGTGTAAAAATATCTCCATTTCCAATTACTGGAATATTAAGAGCTTCCTTAACCTTTTTAATATAGTCCCAGTCAGCCTCTCCCGAATAAAATTCTTCCCTGCTTCTTCCGTGAACAATTACTTGAGTAGCACCTGCTGCTTCAATATTTTTTATAGCCTTTATGGCATCGACTCCACCAAAAGACTTCCTAACCTTGCAAGTGACAGTTTTTTTTGAAGAATTAACTACAGATTTTACAATGTCATACACAAGAGAAGGCTCCTTAAGTAAATAAGATCCATTCATTGCCTTTACTATCTTTGGTGCAGGGCATCCAAAATTAATGTCAATAGAAGAGAAGCCATAATCATTTAACATTTCTGCAGCTTCTCCCATTATATCTGGGTCATGTCCAAAAATTTGAACAGCAACATCTTTTTCCTTATCAGAAATTTCAAGAAGCATCTTCGTCTTTTTATCTCCATATACTAGAGCCTGTGCCGAAACCATCTCCGTAACTGTCACATCTGATCCAAATTCTTGACAAATTTCTCTAAAGGCAAGATCTGTATATCCTGCCATTGGGGCTAATATTTTTAACAAAGTATCATCCTCTTTTAAAATGTATCGCTGTTTAAGTTATAAATTTCTTTTAATCCTTCAAGGGTTAAGAATTTATTAATAACTATATTGTACTTTGAATCTTGTGTAAGCATTGTAGAAAATCCACCAGTTGAAATCAAATTAGTTTCATCAGCTTTCCAATTAAGTTCATCTAATAATTTTTCTATAATTCCATCAATCATAGTTTGGAATCCATAATAAAGTCCAGACTGCATTGCGCCTACTGTGTTTGATTGAATGAGTTTTTCTGGAGTAATAATTTCAATTTTTGGAAGCTTTGATGTCATCATAAATAATGCTTCTGCTGAGATGCTAATGCCTGGCATAATCAAACCGCCAAGATAATTTTTATCTTTATCTATGATACAAAATGTCATTGCAGTTCCAATATCTATTATAATAGTTTGTGGTCCATATTCATTAAGTGCACCAACAGCATTTACTATTCTATCTGCTCCAACTTCCTTTGGATTATCGTATTTAATATTAAGCCCAAGCTCAAGTGTTGTGTCCACGATTATCGGTCTCTTCTTAAAATATTTTATTACCATTGATGGAAGTGTGTGCATTAGGTTTGGCACTACTGAAGATATTATTACATTGTCAATATCTTGCGGATCAATATTTGCATGAGTTAAAGTATTTAAAAAAATTAATCCATACTCATCTGACGTTCTCGTTTTTACTGTGGAAGTTCTAAAATCATTTACAAGTTCATTGCCCTTGTAAACTCCCCAAGTAATATTTGTGTTTCCTACATCTATAACTAATAACATTTTTTCACCCTTAAACAATAGATTTTAATAATTTATAACAAATTGATTTCATTATATATGTTAGATTAATACTTTTCAATAAAAAATACAATTGAAATTTCTTTGTAAAGTTCTTTTCACGGCTTTTAAGATACCACCATTATATTTATACAATTTTAATTTTCAATTTATTCATTGTTACCCCTATTGACATTGCGGTGAACATATTGTAGTATTGTTTCGGAGGTAATCATGAATATTAAAACTAAAGATTTAACAAAGATGGCACTTTTTGTTGCCCTAATAGCAGTCGGAGCATTTATATCTATACCCATTGGTCCTGTACCATTCTCATTACAAAACTTTTTTGTTTTTATGGCAGGATTATTACTTACACCGGTGCAAGCTTTCTTGACGGTTTTAGTCTATGTATTACTTGGTCTAATTGGAATTCCAATTTTTGCCGGATTTACTGGTGGATTTCAATATGTATTCTCACCAACTTTTGGATTTTTAATTTCATTTATAATTGGAGCTTATGTCATTTCAAAGCTTGCATACAAAGAAGAAAAATTCGGAAAGATTATGGCAGTTTTAATTTTGGCTGAAGTTATATTTTATGCTATAGCACTTCCTTACTTTTACTTAATAATGAAAAATGTCAACGGAAATCCAATGGCGCTTAATAAAATTATGTCCATGGCAATGATTCCATTTATTATTCCTGACATAGCTAAAGCAGTTGTGGCAGCATTAATTGCTCCAAGGATTAGAAAATCTATTAAATGATGACAAATAAAATAAATAATAGATAAATAATTTACAAAACTCCCCTCTTTGGGAGTTTTTTATTTGGAATTTACTTTATATAGTTAAAAATAAAAAATAATGTTATAATAACTAAATAGGGAGGTTGTAAATGAAAAAATCTAATAATAAACCTCGTGGAATGATAAAATTTTCAAGTGTAATAAAAATACTTATACTTATAGTTGTGGCACTTATAATCGTTCTTGGGACAATACTTACATCAGTTGTTCTTGGAATTTTCAAAAAAGCTCCTGAAATTGATCCAACAGATTATAGGTCACAAATTGCTGAAACATCGAAAATTTATACTGACGACGGAACATTAATAGAGACTCTAGTATCAGATCAATTCAGCGAATTTGTTCCTTACGAGGATATGCCCGATAATTTAAAAAATGCAATTGTTGCCATTGAAGACGAAAGATTTTTCGAACACAATGGTGTCGATTTTAGAAGAGTTGTGGGAGCAATTGTTTACGATATAAAGACCCGCTCTTTCGCACAAGGTGCATCTACAATAACTATGCAGCTTGCAAAAAATATGTACACATCTTCGACAAAATCTGTAGTTAGAAAGATTACAGATATTTATTATGCTTTTCAAATTGAAAATGCCCTATCAAAAGAACAAATCTTGGAAGCTTATTTAAACACAGCAAGTTTTTCAAAAGGAACTGTGGGTGTGCAGGCAGCTTCAAAAACTTTCTTTGACAAAGATGTGTCCGAACTGACTCTTGCTGAGTGTGCACTTCTTGCTGGTGTTACAAATTTACCTGAAAAATACACTCCATACAATACAATGGAAATTACACCAGAAGATGACCTGTCACAAATAGAGTTTGTAATGCTTCCTAAAAATCAAGAATCAGGCGACAATTCAGACTTTATAATTGGCGTGGGCGAAAAACTGTTAGATCTTGGAAGAATAGACAGTTTTACAATGCTACAAATTAAAAATAATATTGTTGTTCCAGTTAAGGCTGTCTTTAATGAAACTTCTAAAGAACGTCAAGCTAGAGTTCTAGAAAAGATGGAAAAGCAAAACTTAATAACTGAAGAAGATTACAAAGAGGCACTTGCAGCACCTATTGATATCAATATCGGATCGAGAAAAGAAAGCGGAATTTCTTCTTTCTACACAGATGTAGTTCAAAAAGAAGTTAAAAAGATTCTCGTAGATTCTGGATATTCTGAAGAAGATGCTCTAAATAAATTATTTAACGGCGGACTTAAAATTTATATTCCAATGGATTTAAAAATTCAGCGTCAATTAGAAGAAACTGTTGCAAATCCAAGATATTATTATGGAACATTTAGAGATAACAACGGAGTAATCCAACCACAAGTTGCTTCTGTTATAATTGACCAACACACTCACGAAGTAAAAGCCCTTGTTGGCGGTCGTGATGTAAGTGGTGGACAACTTCTAAATAGAGCAATAATACCAAGACAACCTGGATCTAGTATTAAACCTATTTCAGTTTATCTAACTGCTTTTAATAACGGCGCAACTGCAGGAGATGTTTATCTCGATGCCAAAATGCCAGATAAACTTTTCTTCGGAAAATCTCCAAAAAATGCAGGTAGTTATTACCAAGGTTGGACAACTATTAGAAACCTAGTTCGTCAATCTTCTAACGTCGGCGCATTCCAAGTAGCAAGAGATATTTCTGCTGATAAGGATGCAAAAATTAATAATAGATCGACTTACACTAAATCATACGACGATGATGTTTCAATCAATAAAATGGTAGAAACTCTTCAATCAATCGGCGTAACTTCCATAGTTACTAAAGAAGATAATCCTACTTGGAACGATATGGCCTATGCCCCACTTACTCTTGGTGGAATGAGTTACGGAATAAGTCCACTTGAGATGGCTGGCGCTTACACTGCCCTATCTAATATGGGTAAATATGCAACTCCAATTGTAGTTTCTAAAATTGAGTCTGCAACTGGCGATGTAATTTATGAATCAAAACCTGAAGAAAAAGAAATTACATCAGAACAAAATGCCTATATAATTACAGATATGCTAAGAGATGTAGTTAAACGTGGTACAGGTACCAATGCAGCTTTTGCTGGTCAAGATGTTGCAGGTAAAACTGGTACAACTAACGACAAGACAAATGTATGGTTTGTTGGTTACACTCCTTATTACACTTGTTCAGTTTGGATAGGAAACGACAAAAACCAAAACCTATCTTTCGGTTCTAAACAAGCGGCGTACTTGTGGAAACAAATAATGCGCGATGTTCACGAAGGTCTCGATAAAAAAGAATTTGAACAGCCAGATGGCATATACACTAAATATGTAAATGGCAGACGTGAGTTATTTGTCGAAGGAACTAAGCCTCACTACACTAGCAAACTTGGTTGGTACAGAAGAGAGGAAAAGAAAGTAGAAAAGAAAAAGGACGACAACAATAATAATAACAACGACAACAAGAAAAAAACTAAAAAATTAGATTTGAATAACAACTCTAATCAATAAAAGGGTCCCAATTGGGATTCTTTTTTTCATAAATTTATTATTTTAAAAAGAAGTCCTCGGCATGAGAACTTCTTTTTTTATAAATTAATTATTTTTTATAATCATAAAAGTATTATTTAACTTTCTGCCTGCATTTTGCATAATATTTCCATCAACATATAGTGCACTTGATGCGTTTCCATCTACATTCATTGCAGATACGCATCCAAGTTCTTTCATAACACTTGCCAATTCTTTAACTGTGGCAGAACTTACTGTTGCCATTACAATTCTTCCGTCCTTTGTAATTCCTATTGCAGATCTTCCGCCTCTATTTGATGAAATTTTTGCCTCTTTTACTTCTTTAAGAGTTTCAGCAGAAGTTATATTTCCATCTTGTAAAAGAAGAGGTCCTGCACCAATCATTTGAACTACTTTTTTGCCGTCTTTATCAAATTTAGCCTTTAGCTCAACACTTCTTCCAACGGCAAATCTTTCAGTGATATAATCTTTTTTAACGCTATCTTTTCCAAAATAAATTAAGTAACCGTTCTTAGGAATATCAAATTTTTGATTTTTAAGTGCATCTGAAACTTTTGTAACTTTATCATTTACTATTGTTACGACGCTTCCACCAGTTAGGTTTATGCTATTTCCTCTCTTGTTTGTAAATTTATAAATTCCAGCTATATCAGTTGGTTTTGTGTTTACATACCATAGAGTAAATGTATTAAATTCCATTACACCTTTGTCATTGTTCCATTCATTTTTAGTTTTTCCATCAAGGAATCCGTCAAATTTTAATTCTTTCTTAGAAATGTCAAAGGTTCCATCTTCATAAACAGAAAATACAGAGGGGCTATCGCTAAGTTGAATTACTTCTCCGTTAGAGATAAGTGGACCATAAGGTTCTTTTGTGCTATATGCATCAAAGAAGTTTCCATTTATTGCACCGAGTGGTTTTTTTCTTGCTATCATTGATGAAAATGCTTCGTCGCCATTTAATCCATTATTAGCAGTTACAACTTCACATTTTAAATCTCCACTTGAGAGATTAAACTTCGCCCAGTTTACCCTCTTGCCATTTATGTTTTGTGTCTTCTTCTCAACTAGTGGAGAATTGGATTTTTCTACAGCTTCTTTATTAATTTCTTTTTTAAAAGTTTTTATGGTTTCACTATCTCCAATCAAAACAGTTCTGCTGTCATTATCCCACTCTACTTCTTTTCCAAATATTTCGCTTACATCTCTTAGTGGAATAAAAACCCGATCGTCTGTAATTTCAGGTGCCATGTTGAGCACTTTTTCTGCGTTATCTACTTTGGCATTCTTATTGTCGACATACATTACCATTTCTTTTCCATTGGAGCTACAAGTTACTTTCCTCTCATAAGAGTCCCATTTGACATCGTATCCTAAATTTTCAGAAACAACTCTTACTGGCACAAGTGTCCTATCTTCTTTGATGTAAGGAGCAACATCTGATTCTAGATATTTTCCATCGAGCCAAATTCTCACATTTCCCTTGGCACTTACGATTGCTGGTGAAAATAATAAAATTCCAGCAAGTCCTAGGATTTTGATTTTATTTTTCATAATATCACCTTCTACATATATAATACTATAAATAATTAGAAATTCTATGAAAAGGTTTTGATTTTTTATAATTTTAAATAATTTAGTTGTTTCATAAGTTTAAATCATCTATTAAAAACTTTTTAAATTTTAAAACTTTAAAGCTCATACATTTAAATTTTTGCAAAAAAACAGACTCTGGAACTAATCCAAAGTCTGATTTATTTATATTAAGCAAGAATTTCTTCTAGGTCTTGTTCTGCTGTTGTAATTGGTGCGATGTTGTAGTTTTCTACTAGATAGTTTAGAACATTTTCTGAAACAAATGCTGGTAGAGTTGGTCCAAGTTTTATATTCTTAATTCCAAGATATAGAAGTGTCAATAGAACACATACTGCTTTTTGTTCGTACCATGAAAGAACTATTGATAGTGGAAGGTCGTTAACTCCACAGTCAAAAGCATCTGCAAGTGCAAGTGCAATTTGTACTGCTCCAAAGGAGTCGTTACATTGACCAACATCAAGTAGTCTTGGAATTCCATTTATATCGCCAAGTTGTAAATCATTGAAACGATATTTACCGCAAGCAACTGTAAGAATTACTGAATCTTCAGGTGCTTGTTCTACAAATTCTGTGTAATAATTTCTTCCTGGTCTTGCTCCGTCGCAACCACCTACTAAGAAGAAGTGACTTATATCTCCGCTCTTAACTGCGTCCACTACTTTATCTGCAATTCCAATAACAGTATTGTGTCCAAATCCTGTAGTTACAGTTTTTCCACCATTAATTCCAGTAAATTCTGTATCTTCTTCATATCCACCAAGCTCAAGTGCTTTTTCAATAACCGGTGTAAAGTCCTTGTCATCCCCCACGTGAACAAGTTCAGGGAAAGATACAACTTCTGTTGTAAAGACTCTATCTTTGTAAGAATCTTTTGGTGGCATCAAGCAGTTTGTTGTGAAAAGAATTGGCGCTGGAATATTGTCAAATTCTTTTTGTTGATTTTGCCAAGCTGTTCCAAAATTTCCTTTTAGATGTTTATATTTTTTAAGCTCTGGATATCCATGAGCTGGAAGCATTTCTCCATGTGTATAGATGTTTATTCCCTTTCCTTCTGTTTGTTCAAGTAGAAGTTTAAGGTCATATAGATCGTGTCCAGTTATTACGATGAAAGGTCCCTTTTCTACAGTTAGTGGAACTTCAACTGGTGTTGGGTTGCCATAAGTTTCTGTATTTGCCTTATCAAGAAGTGCCATGCATGCAAGGTTTTGTTCTCCAACTTCTAGAACTAGAGGAAGAAGTTCGTCCATGCCAAGTTCTTCATTTCCAATTGCACTAAGTGCCTTTGCGAAGAATTTATTTACGTTCATGTCTGTGTATCCCAATACCATTGCGTGATATGCATAGGCTGCCATTCCACGAATTCCAAATAGAATTAGTGATTTTAAACTTCTTATGTCTTCATCAGCTGCCCAAAGTCTTTCTAGGTCGTAGTCGCTATATTCCACGCCACTAGCTGCAATTTTTTCTTGTTCATCATGTACTCTTACCATCATTTCAAAAACAGTCTTGTCGTAGAAGTTTACGTTAGTAACTGTTGTGAAAAGTCCTTCTAAGAATAATTTCCAAGTATCTTTAGTTGGCTTTCCACCATCAAGGCAAGTATTTGCAAGAGCAATCATTGCTCCAGTAAGTTTATCTTGAAGTTTAGCAACATCAGCAGGTTTTCCACATACTCCAGCTTTACCTACACAAGCACGTGATCCTGCAGTTTGTTCACATTGAAAACAAAACATTTGATTATCCATATTTCCTCCTGTATTAATAATAAATTTTGCAATAACTACCATTTACTTTATACCAAGATTATATTATCATTAATATTAAATTTATGTTGTTAAAACAACGAAAGGAGAAAAAATGAAAATTAATCTTTCAAACACTAGACTCTTTAATGGAATAAGTGAAAGCGAAATAGAAATGCTCTTAAGGTGCATAAGTTCTTATAAAAAATTTTACAAGAAGGGAGACTTCATCCTAAATGAATCTGAAACTACAGACTTTTTGGGGCTTGTCTTAGACGGAATGGTAATAATTGAAAGATCAGATATTTGGGGAAATAATACTATTATAGGTACTATTAGTGCAGGAGAAGTCTTTGCTGAAACTTATGCAATGCTAGATGACGAACCTCTGATGATAAATGTTGTTGCAAATAAAGACTGTGAAGTTTTATTTTTAAATGTAAAAGATATACTTACTTCCTGCGAAAAAGCTTGCGGCTTTCACACAAGGCTAATTGCAAATTTAGTAAAAATTGCTTCTATTAAAAACCTAAACCTTTCGCGCAAGATTTTGCACACTGGTCCAAAGACAATTAGAGAAAGACTCGTTTCTTATTTTTCTGAATGCGTAAAAAAAGAAAATTCTCTATCATTTAAAATTCCATACAATCGCCAACAGCTCGCCGACTATCTTTCAGTTGATAGATCATCAATGTCTAACGAGCTTTCAAAGATGCAAAAAGATGGAATAATAAAATTTCACAAAAATGAATTTACTATTATAGAAACTGACGAACTTTATTATTAATTGATAAAGTTTTTCAGATAAATGTTGTTTCTACAACATAATTATTATTCGCTAGGTGTTATTCTTATATTAAGATTAAAACAAAATATTTAATAGGAGTAGAAAAATGAAAAGAATAGATTTAAATAAAACTGTATATGATTTAGTTAACGAGTATCCAGAAGTAATTGATATAATGGTAGAACTTGGCTTTGCAGAAATTACAAAAAAGGCAATGCTAAATTCCATGGGAAAAATAATGACAATTCCACGCGGTGCAAAAGTGCACGACATTCCAATGGAAGACATAGTTAAAAAATTTGAAGAAAATGGATTTGAAGTTATAAATTATTCAAGCACTGAAAATCAAAAAGAAAAAGTCGCAGAAGCAAATCTTAATTCCGACACACCAGAAGCGAGAACTATATTATTAAAATCATATTTAAAAAGACTTGGCGAAGGTGAAGAATTAGAGTCAGTGCGTGCAGATTTTAAAGAAAATTTTCAAAATGTCGATGCGCAAGAAATTATGAATGCAGAACAGTCACTGCTTGCTGAAGGCACACCACTTTCTGAAGTTCAAAGACTCTGCGACCTTCACTCTGCCCTATTTCACGGTGCAACAATTGAAGAGCAAATCCAAAATGCCGAAAAGTCTATTCAAAATAAAAAAGTAGATAATGAACCATCTTTTGACAGAACAAAGTTTGACAACAAACAGCTAATCACAAAAGAACTTACTGAAAAAGTTGGCCATCCACTTCACGCTTTTGCAGCAGAAAATAGAAAACTAGAAGAACTTATTGAAAAGGCAAAGGCGGCACTTGATAAAAATGAAAATGTCTACGAAGCATTTTTAAATCTTCGCGACATAAGCATCCACTATGCAAAAAAGGGAGACTTGCTCTATCCTCACCTTGAAGCTAAGTACAATATCTCTGGCCCATCAAAGGTAATGTGGACTGTCGACGATGAAATAAGATCAGAAATGAGACAGCTTCTGTCTGATAAAGAAAATGCAGATAACAACACAGAAAGATTTAAAAATGTGCTTCAAAGAATTGAAGAGATGATTTATAAAGAAGAAAACATCCTCTTCCCTAACTGTGCAATGAACTTCACAGAAGATGAGTGGAAACATCTATATAAGGACATGAAGGACTACGAAGATGTATTTGGACTTACTCCAGAAACTTGGCAAGAGGCAGAAGATTTTGAAGATATCGAATATAAAGTTTTAAATAACGAAGAAATAAATCTAGCTGGTGGTCATGTGAATATAAATGAACTAAATTCACTACTAAACACAGTTCCACTAGAGCTTACTTTTGTCGATAAAAATAATATCAACAAATACTTTAACGACGGCGAAAAAATAATGAAAAGGCCAAAGATGGCAATTGATAGAGAAGTATTTAGCTGCCATCCACCAAAGATTGAGCCTCTTGTTAGATCAATTATAGAAGACCTTAGAAGTGGAAGAAAAGACAATGTTCCAGTTTGGCTTGAAAAGGCAGGTCGTCCTATTTTTATAAATTATATAGCCGTTCGAGATGAAAATGGAGAATATGTTGGCGTGCTAGAAACTGTTCAAGATATGTCCTTTGCAAAAGAATATTTTCTAAATTCAGATAAATAAAATTCATTACTCCTTAATGGCTTGGATATTCGAAGTTATTAGACTCTAGACAAAGCTAATGGCTTGGATATTCCAAGTCATTTTTTTGTAAAAAATTTATCAACATTGTAAAGTTTTAATAAATTTATAACTTGTGCTATAATGACTTTGGGGAGCTACGGCTGAGAGGAGAAATCGACCCTTGAACCTGTCAGGATAATGCCTGCGTAGGAAATATTGCGCTCCTAGAGGAGATATTATGAAAAAAAATTCAAACGTACTTATTTTGGTTACCCTCGCCATGTTTGTGGCACTGGGTGTTGTCATTTCGCCGATTTTAAGATTTGAGGGCTTTGCCCCGACGGCGCATTTCGTTAATGTGGTCTGCTCAGTTTTTCTTGGACCATGGTACAGCCTTTTAAATGGAATATTAACTGCAATAATTAGAATGTCTGTAATGGGAATCCCACCACTTGCCATCACTGGCCAAGTTTTTGGTGCAGTTCTTTCTGGAATTTTATACAGAAAGAGTAACGGCAAAATCATTTGGGCAGTTGTTGGTGAAGTTGTTGGAACAGGAATAATCGGTTCCATCGTGTCCTACCCTGTCATGACGCTTCTAATGGGAAAAACTGGTCTTACTGTATTTTTCTACACACCAAGCTTTGTAATAGCTACATTAATTGGTGGCTCAATTGCTTTTATTTTCCTAAAGACATTGCAAAGAAATGGCAGCCTTTACAAAATTCAAAAAGAACTAGGTGTGAATGTCTATGAAAGATCTAGAAGAGATTATAAAAACTAGAAGAAATATTTCAGAAAATTTAATTCACTGCATCACTCACAAAATCGCAGTAGAAAACTCTGTCAATGCCGTCCTTTTACTTGGAGCAAAGGCAATTTGTGCAGAAAATCCAATGGAAGTATCAGATATCACAAAAGCTTCAAAGGCGCTCAGCTTGAGCCTTGGAAATATAACTGAAGAGAGACTTAAATCAATTTTTATATCTTCAAAAACTGCAACAGAAAATAATATTCCACAAATTTTGGATTTAGTTGGAATAGCAATTTCAAATTATAGGCTCGATGCTGCAACTAAACTTCTTCGAGAAAATAAATTCGAAGTCATAAAGGGCAATGCATCAGAAATAAAAAAGCTTTCTGGAAAAGAGTCAAACACAAATGGCATTGATGTTGGAGAAAAAGATAAACTGGATATAAATAACTTAGATGAATACGTAAAAATTTCAAGAGACTTGTCAAAAAAGTATGACACAACAGTACTAATAACTGGAGCAACTGATGTTATTACAAAAGATGAGAGGACAATTTTAGTTGAAAACGGAAATAATTATTTGACTCTTTTAACTGGAACAGGATGCATCTTAAGCTCTATGATTGCAGCTTTTTTATCCGAATTTAGCGGGGTAGATGCGTGTATACTTGCCCTGCTCATTATGGAAATATCTGCAGAGCTCGCAAAAGATGAAAGAATCTACACGTTTAAAACTAAACTTTTTGATACGATGTCAACTATTAGCGATGAAGAATTATTAAAAAATGCAAAAGTGAGGATTTATCGATGAAAAAATTATATTTAGTTACAAACTCCGACAAGTACACAGAAAGCGAATTTTTGGAAAGAATTGAAGAGGCTTTAAAGGGTGGAATTGATCTATTGCAACTTCGCGAAAAAAATAAAACTGATAGAGAAGTCTTAGATCTTGCCTTTAAAGTAAAAAAACTTGCAGATGTCTTTGACGTCCCACTTATAATTGACGACAGACTTGATGTTGCAATGGCAATAAATTCTGGCGTGCACCTTGGAGCAGATGATCTGCCTATAATTTATGCAAATGAATTTTTGCACGGAAAAATTATTGGAGCAACTGCAAAAACAGTTGAAGCTGCCAAAAAAGCTGAATCAGACGGTGCAAATTATGTTGGCGTTGGAGCAATTTTTGAAACAGCAACTAAGGTAAAGACTATTAGAACTTCAGTAGAGACACTAAATTCTATCAAAGATAATGTAAATATCGACGTCTACGCAATTGGCGGACTCACTTACGACAATGTCGATATTTTAAAAGGGTCAAAAATCGATGGAATATGTGTCGTTCGAGAAATAATGAATGCAGAAAATGTCTTTGGCAAGACAAAAGAATTAAAAGAAAAAATAAATGGAATACTAATCTAAAGAAAAGCCCTCCTTACTGCATAGTAAAGAGGGCTTATTTTATTAATAGGAGAAATATTTACATTGAAGCTTTTATTAATTCATAAAATGCCCAATGGCTCTTGTTTGCGTCCGAAAATTTTTGTAAGAATAGTTCTTCTGATTTATCTTTAAGCTCTATTTCAAACATATTATTTAAAATTTTTACAATTTCTGCTCTTGTAATCTCTTTATCTGGTTTAAAACTTCCGTCTGGATAACCTGCTATTCTTTTATTCCCATACAAAATATTTATTTCTTTTTCGTACTTGTGACCTTTTATGTCATTAAATGGAGCAGTGCTTAAGTTTTCTTTATCAATTCGACTTATTATATAAGAAAGCTCACCCCTTGTCATAAAATCATTTGGTCTAAAGTTTTCACCTTCTTTTTCTTCCAAAACACCCGCTTTGTAACACGCATTTATAGAAGAATTAAACCAACCGTCTGCATCTTTATATTTTGTGGCGCCCATATCTTTTAAGTCATAGTTCATAAGCTTTGCAATCATGGCCACAGCTTCGGCTCTAGTTACCTTCCCATCTGGTTTAAGTGTTCCGTCGGGATATCCACTTAGGTATGGTTCTTTTGAGACCGCTACTTTTCTATTTTCAACTTTTTTAACAGGATTTATTCTTGAACTTTTCTTTAATTTTGAATTTGAAATGCTCAAATTATTGGAATCTTTTTCTTTATTATTTTTTCCTGAATTATTTTTCTTATCTTTATTTATATCTTTTGATTTTTCTTCGTTAGATTTATTCTCCTCTTTTTTATTATCTTCTTTATCTTGAATTTTCTTATTATCCTGATTTTCACCATCAGGTTTCTCTACATTTGGCACTTTCTCATCAGCTTTATTTTCTTCTTTTTCTACAGAATTTTCATTATCTTTAGACTTATTTATATATTCATCTTTTTTATTTGGACTACTGAATGGATTTTCTATAATGGCTC
>NZ_JBMNPQ010000025.1:0-21307 GCF_050943655.1 Peptoniphilus sp.
AAAAACTTTTAGGATTTATTTCCCTAAGAGAGCTAGTAATTAGCGATAAAGATTTAATTATAGAAGATATCATGCTAGAAGATGTGGTGTATGTAGAAACTCTTGATGACCAAGAAGAAGTTGCCGATAAATTCGTAAAGTACGGCTACCTTGCTCTTCCAGTTGTAGATAAAGAGCACAGACTTTGCGGTATCATCACATTCGACGACGTAATGGACGTCATAGAAGAAGAGGCAACAGAAGACTTCCACAGAATGGCTGCCATAGAACCATCTGTTACATCATATCTTGACGAGTCGCCAATAAATCTTGCCAAAAATAGACTTCCATGGCTTTTAATTCTCATGATTTCTGCCACATTTACTGGAGGAATTATAAATAAATATAACTGGATTATAACAGACTTTTTAATCCTAACAAACTTTATACCGATGATTACTGACACAGGCGGTAACACTGGATCACAATCATCAACAATGGTAATTCGTGGACTGGCAACAGGCGATGTTGAGCTAGACGATATGTTTCCCGTAATGCTTAAAGAAGTAAAGGTTGGACTCTTAGTTGGAATTCCACTAGCACTCATAAACTTCCTTAGAATTTACTTCTTGGTAAAGACAACCCTTCCAATTGCTATTGTAGTTTCACTTACAGTAGTTGTAACTGTAATACTTTCTAACTTGATGGGAGCATTCTTGCCAATATTTGTAAAAAGACTTGGCGCAGACCCAGCACTCATGGCAGGTTCTGTAATCACAACTATAGTTGACTCCTTAGTGCTTATTATTTACTTTGGACTTGCAGGACTTATACTATACAGATTTTGACATTTAGGGAGAGCAAGCTCCCTTTTTTAATATTTTTTAATAGAGGTAGAAAATGAACTTATTACTCATAACATTAGTATTATTTTTGGCAATAATTGCCACGAGATTTTCTTCAAAGTCAGGACTTCCAGCACTTTTACTTTTCTTGGCGCTTGGAGTAGTGTTCTCTGCTTTTGGAGTCGAATTTAATAATTATGAAGTTGCAAATAATATAGCGACAATTGCCCTTATGATAATCATGTTTTATGGGGGATTTGGTACAAACTGGACAATGGGTAGACCCGTTGCAAAAGAAGCAATAACACTGTCCACACTAGGAGTAGTGATAACTGCCCTTGTTACGGGAGTATTTTGTCACTACGTACTTGGATTTGACATGCTAGAGGCAATGCTTCTTGGTTCAGTTGTAGGTTCAACTGACTTTGCATCAGTTTCTAACATACTCGTATCAAAAAACCTAAACCTAAAATATCAAACGGCGCCTCTACTTGAAATAGAAAGTGGATCAAACGACCCCACAGCCTATACGATGACAATGATATTTTTGTCGCTAATACTTGGCGATGACGTATCTGTTCCAGTTTTAATAATAAAGCAAGTTTTAATAGCAATAGCACTTGGATTTTTAATAGGATATATCTTTCTAAAAATAATAGAAAAATTCTCCATCGACCAAGACGGAATATTTTCAGTATCAATTGCAACGGTAATGCTTGGAACATACGCACTTACAAGTCACCTCGGTGGCAACGGATACCTTTCAATTTATATACTTGGAATATATATAGGAAACCACGAATTTAGGAAAAAGCGAGACGTGGTCTTCTTCTACGACGGACTCTCTACAATTTTTCAAATAGCAATGTTTTTCCTACTAGGACTATTATCAGACCTAAATCACATAATAACAGCACTTCCACTTGGAATAATAATTATGCTATTTATGTTTTTTATCGCAAGGCCCGTTGCAGTCTTTCTCTTGATGAAGCCCTTTAAAACAAAGACAAACCAAAATATGCTTCTCTCAGTTGCAGGACTAAGAGGAGCTGCAGCAATTGCCTTTGCAATAATGGTGGTAAACAGTGGAGCAAATCTATCAATAGACATATTTCACATAGTGTTTACAATATGTATATTCTCACTACTAATACAGGGAACAGTATTGCCGGCTGTCACAAAAAAACTCGACATGTTCGACCCAAACGACTCAGTCCTTAGAACATTTAACTATTACTCCGACAAGACAGATCTAGAATTTATCGAGACACAAATTTCAAAAAAATCACCTTGGGCTGATAAAAAAATTAGCGAAGTTCAAATGGCATTTGACGTAATAATCGCAAAAATAATAAGAGACGGTGTATCAATTGTTCCTCGCGGCGACACAGTCATAAAAGAAAACGACCTAATAGTATTGGCAGGAGTTGCTTACTTCGACCACAATGGCGACGACCTTTTGGACATAAAAATATCAGAAAACCACGAGTGGGCACATAAAAAGGTGCGCGACATAAAAATACCACAAGATGAACTTATAATAATAATCCAAAAACCGTCTGGAAAACTAATAATACCAAATGGCGACATTGTGCTAGAAGCAAATGACAGAGTAGTGCTATCTAGACAACACAATATAATATAAAAGGAGGAAATATGAAGCTTGAAAATATCAAATATCAAGTGGCGACAAAAGAAGACCTTGACCAAGTAGAAGAATTACAGAAAAAATATCACGTAGACACAATCAGTGAAGAAGACAAAAAGGACGGCTTTGTGACAACACTTTTCACAAGAGAGCAGTTTGAAGAATTAATCGAAAAAGAAAAGGGGCTAATAATTGCAAAAGATAAAAATAAAGTAGTCGCTTATGCAATGAGTGCGTCCTGGGATTACTGGGAAGCGTGGCCACTTTTTAGGCACATGATTAAAGATTTAGATGACACAGAATTTAACGGACAAAAACTAACAACAAAAAACTCATACCAATACGGACCAGTTTGCATTGACAAAGAATATAGAGGCATGGGAATAATCGAAAATATTTTCGAATACTCAAGAAGACAGTTTAAAGACAGATATAAAGTTATGCTGACATTCATAAACAAAATAAACCCAAGGTCTCTATACACTCACACAGAAAAATTGGGCATGGAAATAATAAAGACTTTTGAATTTAACGACAATAATTACTATGAACTCGGATACGACATGAACGTAAAGACAAAAAACTCAAACATTTAATAACTTTGGCTCCCAAAATCCCTTCCACCCCGTCATCTTGAGGGTAAGTCGAGGGATCTGGAACTTTAGGAGAAACAACCTAGTCGTCTTAACGAGAAAACCACCCATCCTCCCGTCATCCCGAGCGCCAGTCGAGGGATCAGTAAAGTAATCGAACGAGACCTAATCGTCTTAACGAGAAAACCCTTCTCCTCCCGTCATCCCGAGCGTAAGTCGAGGGATCTGCAAATTAATCGAGCGAGACCTCATCGTCTTAACGAGAAAACCTCACGGAGAACTTTAAAAAATAAAAATAAAATAAAATTAAAACAAACGAAAAAAGGTATGTCAGAGGAACCGCTCGAGGCCGCTAGGCCAAGTAACGTTCCCCTGACATATCCTTTTTTCTATTAATAAAAAATTTAGAAAGCTTTTGGAATAGTAAAGACTTAAACTCCTCACAACCCTACCACTTCGTCATCCACTTGAGCCAAAACTAACATATCCAAACATAACGCTCCCATCCGTCATCTTGAGCGGGAGCTTAGCTCGAGTCGAAAGATCTGTACCTTAAGAAGAAACAGCCTAATCGTCTTAACGAGAAAACCTCACGGAGAAACACTCCAAAACACCTTCTCATCAAAACGATGACACATCGCGCCCGTGACCCTACAGATCCTTCGACGCGGAAAATAAATTTTCCTTGCTCAGGATGACGTTGTAGAGAGTGACTCCTTCATTACATCTTGTAATTGCAGACTCTAATCAAAATATTCTACATAGAATAACTATTAATAAAAACTTTAGGCACAGTCACAAATTACTCGGGCAATAACTTATACACTCCGTCATCCCGAGCGCCAGTCGAGGGATCTGTAAAGTAATCGAACGAGAACTAATCGTCTTAAAGAAAAAAACTTAAGGTTAAATCGTAAATAACTTTATTTCAAAACTGCGTTTTCATTTCCTTTTGCGAGGAAGGGAAGGGGGCTTCCGCTAATCTGCTGCGATTGTCCCCTTCCCTTCCTCGCGCTCTAACCTAACCCCCAACGCCCACTTCGGAGAATGTGTTGAACTTATCTAGATATTTAGTACTCCGCAAAAAGCCTAAATTTCATAACTCGCAAACTTTTATTTTTGTTAAGTTTATTCTTTATAACTCTTTTCTTTAACTCGAATTAGTTATTGTGGTTTGCTCAAACAAATGAAATTTTTAACGGCTTTTTGCGAAACTCGTCTGCCTCATGGTACTTCATCACATTTTGGTTGAAGATAAAATTCGCGAACTAATGGCACAGTCGAAGTCCTAACTCCCAACAACCACCACACTCCGTCATCCCGAGCGCAGTCGAGGGATCTGTAAAGTATTCGAGCGAGACCTTATCGTCTTAACGAGAAAATCTAAATGGGAGACTCCAAAATACTTTTTAGTCAAAACGAGAACACATCGCGCCCGTGACTCTACAGATCCTTCGACTCCGTCGTCGCAAAGCTCCTCCTCCGCTCAGGATGACGTTGGATGGGGCAGTTTCCTATTTAAAGCCGATAAATCATAGGCACAGTCACAAATTACTCGAGTCATAACTTATACACCCCTTCATCCCGAAGGCGAGTCGTCCCATCCCATCAAGAATCTGCACCTTATATAGAAACATCTAACCCCCCTAATTTAAATTTAACCATCATTTCTAAACCCAATACTTCCTTTATTTGTTATAATATTTAATATTGGAGGGAATTATGCAGAAAAAAAGAATTATTATTGGTATTGTAGCTGGTGCTCTTTTGCCGCTTGGTCTCGATATGTTTTATGAAAATCATTTGAGCGCCGTTTATTTATTTTTTTGGATCTTCGCAAATTATCTTTTCATCGTGACAATTTGGGAAAGACTGGCGGAGTATAGAAAGATTTTTAAGCTAGATGGTCTTAAGATCAATAAGCTCACTTATGTTTTAAATATTATTTATTATTTTGCTTTTGTAATATTTTTAAATGTCTACTTCTCTTATGAGATGTACTTGGTGGACAATGCTATTCTTGCTAAGTTTGCGAATTCATATATTTTGATTGCGGTTTTCTTCTTATTCTTGGTAAATCTTTATTATGGAAAGTTTCCAGAGAAAGAGGAAAAGAACACAACAATATACAGCATGCCACTTAAGGGCCATTTTAGAAATGGCAAGGACAGCTTCGGAACAGTTGTTGGTTCTTATAATGAGGGACTTGTTCTTGGAACTTTTTACTTCCCATTTGATTCTATGAAATCAATATCAATCAACAAACAAGACGAGGTTGCCATTAGAGGAAAAGATTCTGAAGGGAATTATATTGTAAATATCGGTGCGAGAAATTCTGCTGTTGCTGCTATGAAAGTGCTTACAGAGGCAGAAAAGGAAGGCAAGTTAAAAGAAAACACTATTAATATCAAATTGTAAAAAAATCGTAAAAATTTTTGAGGAAAACATTGACAAATTACATTTAATGCGTTATAGTATAACTAAGCTAGCTAAAGAAAATAAATTGGTAACTAGAAAAGGTGATTCCAATGAAAAGTTCGAATTTATCCCTTAGTGGGAAAGTAGCAAGAGTGTTGGTTTTATAAGTAGCCATAGTGCTAAAGGTTGAAATGCTTAATTTAGAAGACACGCAAGCTATAGTTACATAACAATTTAAGATGATTTAAGATAAGTATGGAGGGTAGATGCCCTCCATTTTTCTTTGTCCAATAACTCATTGCTTTAAAGTGATTTACTTTTTTGCGTTTTTGTGTTATATTAGTCTAATCATTGATAATGAAAGGATTTAAGTATGAAAGATAAAAGTTTTTCATCTCGCTGGGGCTTTATTTTGGCCTGTGTTGGTTCTGCTGTGGGCATGGCCAATGTGTGGGGATTTCCCTTTAGAATGGGCTCTTTGGGAGGCTCTGCTTTTTTAATTGTATATTTATTTTTTATTTTGATTTTTTCTTACTGTGGCCTTAGTGCTGAATACGCCATGGGTAGAAGGACGGGAACAGGTACTCTTGGTTCTTATGAGTATGCTTTTAAGAGTCGCGGTATGGATAAGCTTGGAAAGTTTATTGGTTGGATTCCTTTAATTGGTTCTTTTTGCATCGCCATAGGTTATTCTGTAATTGTTGCCTATGTGCTAAAGGCACTTGTGGAGTCAGTTACGGGAACTCTTATGCATGTTGATACTACACAGTGGTTTGACTCCTTCGCCCTTCAAAACTATTCCGTAGTTATATATCACTTTATTGTAATTTTACTTGTAGTTATTTCTCTAAGCGTGGGTGCCAGGGGAATTGAAGTTACTAATAAAATCATGATGCCTGCCTTTTTTGTTTTGTTCGTCATTTTGGCGATAAGAGTATTCTTCTTAGAAGGTTCAACAGGCGGATATGAGTTTATGTTTAAACCTGTGTGGAGCGATTTAAAGAATCCAATGGTGTGGATATTTGCCATGGGACAGGCCTTCTTCTCGCTATCTGTAACAGGATCTGGAATGCTTGTATATGGTGCATACCTTCCAAAGGGCGAGAATATTGTAAGGTCAAGTCTTAGCACTGCGTTTTTTGACACAGTTGCAGCAATTGTCGCAGCTCTTGTCATGATTCCTGCTTGCTTTGCATATAATGTGGACCTTGCAGCAGGGCCAAAGCTTCTATTTGTAGTTCTTCCAGAAATTCTTCAGGACATCTACCTTGGAAGAATTTTTGCCATAGTTTTATTCTTGGCAGTTGTTTTTGGTGGAATATCATCACTTCAAAATATGTTTGAAGTTGTAATTGAGTCACTCATGTATAAATTTCCAAATGTTAAGAGAAAGACATTTTTAACTATGCTAATCATAGCCTGCTTTGGAATTTCTGTTAATATGGAAGCCATATTTACTTGGGGACCTTGGATGGATCTTATTTCAATCTACATCATCCCAATCGGAGCATCAATTGGTGCCATCACATGGTTTTGGGTAATGGATAAAAACGAGATTATAGGCGAAGTATCAGAAGGTGCAGCGAAGCTTCACCACAAGCTTTGGTACAAGCTTGGAAAATATGTCTATGTTCCAATAGCAATTGTTTTGTGTGCTATTGCAATTATAAAAGGTATATCATTTTAAATTAACCCTAGAGATAGGGTTTTTTTTAAAAAAAAATTTTATTTGATACATGCGAATATTAACATATAAACTAGTTTACAAGAACTTTGACAAATCTTAGTAGTTGGGCCTTATTCTTAATACATTTGTAATTGTAATGTATTTCTAGTAGGTGTAGAATAAAAACATGTACATTAAGGAGGTAATTATGAAAAAGAAAATTTTTTCAATTCTAGCTATCTTTTTGACACTAGCAATGTTTGTTGGATGTACTCCAAACACTACATCTTACATGGATGCTACAAACAAAGTAAATAGCTGGAGCGGTTCGACTATAACAGGAAAATTCGACTATGACTTCGAAGTTAAAGACCCAGAATCTAAAGAAACTGTAAGCATGAAGTTCCCTATCTCTTTCGAAGGTAAACAAGAAGGTATGGACAAAGCAGAAGTTACTATGAAGATGGATCTTAAAACTTTAAAAGCTTCTATGACAGAAAAAGGAATGAGCGAAGATGAGAAAAAAGAAATAAACGCTCTACCTGATAACATGGATTTCAAAGTTTTTGTAAACAATGACAAAATGTATATCCAAAAAGATATCTTTGCATTTGCAAACCCAGATTCAGTTAAAGATATTAAGGAAGACTACCTTGCAATATCAACAGCTGATGCAAGTGGCGGACTAAGTGCAAAAGCTATATCCTATCTAAATTCTGAAGAATTTAAAGCAGATATAATGAAACTTGTAGACACTGCACTTGGAGATTTCAAACCAACTGTAGATTACAAAGTTGATGGCAACACTTACACATTTAACGCAACATCAGATGAAATCATCGACAATGTAATAAATGGTTCTAGCGAAATCGTTAAAAACTGGGACAAAGTTTCTGATAGCGTAGTAGCAATAGCTAAAAAACTTGAACCAACTATGACTGATGAAGACATCAAAAACTTAAAAGACCTTAAAAACGAATATGACGAAGCAAAAATTAAAGAATCTGCAAAAGAATTTAAGGACATGCTAAAAGGTTCATCAATCTCTGAAAAGAGTACTTTTGAAGATGACAAATACACATCAGAAGTTAAATTAAACGTAAACTTTAACAACTTCATGAGCATAAAACTTACAGGAAGTGCTACACAAGTTAAAGATGAAAGTGTAAAAGTAAACTTCCCAACATCTGCAAAAGAAATCACTATGGAAGAATATCTACAAATGATGATGCCTCCTATGGACAATATCGTTACAGTAAGAGTTAATGGAGAAGACATCACTTTCGATGATCCAGAAGCTCTTCCAAAAATCATAAACGACAGAACAATGCTTGGCGCAAGAACATTCTACGAAAAAATTGGCGCAAAAGTTGAATGGAACGGCAAAGCAAGAACTGTCACTGTTACTAAAGATAACGACAAAGTAGTATTAACTATAGATAGCGACAAAGCTCTAGTTAACGGTAAAGCTGCAAAACTAGACTCACCAGCAGTAATAATTAACGACAGAACTTACATCCCAGTAAGATTCGTATCAGAAGCATTCGGATACAAAGTTAAATACACTGAAGATGAAGTTATGCCAACAGTTGATATCTATAACATAACTGATGAAGAACTATCTGCAAAGATTGCAGAAATTGAAAAAGAAGACAACTACAGAATGGTAGCTTCAATGCTAAGCGACATGAAGAGTGAAGAAGTTGAAAAACAAATCAAAGAATACTGGGAAGGCGAAGAGCAAACTAAACTTCTAGAAGCAAAAAAAGAACTTGAATCTAACAAAGAACTTCTAGAAAAATATCAAAAAGAAGCTCAAGCAGAAGAAGAAAAAATTATGCCAGTAGAAGAAAAAGCTGAAGTTAAAGAAGAAAAAACTGAAAAAGCTGAAGATCCTGCAGCAAAAGTAGAAGACGCAGCTAAAAAAGTTATAGAAACTCTTTTCGCAGTAGTTAGATAAAACTTTTAAAACTTTAAAGAGATCTCTTTTGGGGTCTCTTTTTTGGTGATTACATGAAAAAATTATTGATGTTTTTAATAGAGGCAGTAATACTGATACTTTTATTTAGCCTCTATGAATATTTAAAAAAACAGGATAGTCCCGTCATTAAAGTGCTCGTAAAACTTATACAAATTATTTTTATAATAATTGTAGCAGGACTTTATGTCCTAATGATTTGGGCGCTTTTGGGATACCTTAAAGAAGGAAACACAAAGGCCGTAATAAGTCTGTTGATACCAATAGTCTTGCTTACGATTTTTACAGGATTAAATATCTATCTTAGAATAAAAGATAGAGAAGATTAAAAAGATAAAAATGATGTTTTTTGGAATTGAGATTTATTAGTTTTTAAAAAATCTCGATAAATTAGCATCATTTTTTTATACTTTGTTTGGATGCTCTATCAATTATCCTGAGCGATCACACAGTGCGAGTCGCCATGTATCCGGAAGGGTGAAGAATCTGCAACTTTAGGAGAAACAGCCTCATCGTCTTGATGAAAAAACGTCCACACTTCGTCATTCTGAGCGAAAGAAAATTCGCATGAATTTTCTGAAGTTGAAGAATCTGCAAAGTAGTCTTGCGAGACCTAATCGTCTTAACGAAAAAGCGTGAAGGACATAATAAAACTATCGGAAAACAGCCTAGGACCCTGTCGTCACCTCTTACTCGTCATCCCGAGCGACAGTCGAAAGATCTGCAAAGCATTCGAGCGAGAACTATTCGTCTTAACGAAATAACGTAAAGAAGAATGACTCCAAGACACTTTAATATCAAAACGACAACACATCGCTCCCGCGGCCCTACAGATCCTTCGACGCGGAAAATAAATTTTCCTTGCTCAGGATGACGTTGGATGGTGTAGTTTCCTATTTAAAGCCGATAAATCATAGGCACAGTCACAAATTACTCGGGCAATAACTTATACACTCCGTCATCCCGAGCGTTAGTCGAGGGATCTGCAAAGTGCTCGAGCGAGAACTAATCGTCTTAATGAGAAAACCTAAAGGTTAAACCGTAAATAACTTAATTTCAAAACTGCGTTTTGGGTTTCCTTTTGCGAGGAAGGGAAGGGGGCTTCCGCTAATCCGCTGCGATTGTCCCCTTCCCTCTCCTCGCGCACCAACCTAACCCCCAACGCCCACTTCGGACAACGTGTTGAACTTATCTGGCTATTTAGTACTCCGCAAAAAACCTAAATTTCATAACTCGCAGGCTGTAATTTTTGTTAAATTTATTCTTTATTACTATTTTTTTAAAATTGAAATGTTTGTTGTGGTTCGCTCAAACAAATGAAATTTTTAACGGCTTTTTGCGAAACTCATCTGCCTCATATCACTCCAAACCTCTTTCTCATCAAGACGACAACACATCGCTCCCACGACTCTACAGATCCTTCGACTGCGCCTCATGCTTCGCATTCGCCTCCGCTCAGGATGACGCCCAATGGGGTCTTTTCCCGATATCATAATGAAATTGTCTACACTCGTTGTTGTCTTTTGCCCGTCATCTTGAGCGAGAGCTTTGCTCGAGTCGAAAGATCTGCAAAGTGATCTTGCGAGAACTAATTGTCTTAAGGAAATAACGTAATGGAGAAACACCCCAGAACTCGTTCTAGTTAAGACGACAACACATCGCTCCCACGACCCTATAGATCCTTCGACTCCGTCGTCGCATAGCTCCTCCTCCGCTCAGGATGACGGTGGGGTAGGTCATCCCGAGCGACAGTCGAGGGATCTGCAAAGTAGCCTTGCGAGAACTAATCGTCTTAATGAAATAACGTATAGGTGAATTACTTCAATACATAACTTGGCCAAAACGACAACACATCGCTCCCATGACCCTACAGATCCTTCGACTCCGTCGTCGCAAAGCTCCTCCTCCGCTCAGGATGACGCCCAATGTGGCATTCTCCATATAAAGTCGATAAATCATAGGCACAGTCACAAATTACTTGAGACACAACCATTACACTCCGTCATCTTGAGCGAGCGTGAAACGCGAGTCGAAAGATCTGCACATTTAGGAGAAACAGTCTATGCGTCTTAATGAGAAAACCTAAAGAAGAATGACTCCAAAACACTTTCATATCAAAACGACAACACATCGCTCCCACAACCCTACAGATCCTTCGACTCACTTCGTTCGCTCAGGATGACGTTGGAGAGGTCATCCCAAGCGTCAGCCGAGGAATCTGCAAACCCCACCAAACAACCTAATCGTCTTAACAAGCATAAAAAGTATAAATTATTCTAAATTTTTTCTCTAAATTCCCCAAATAATTTCACGCTCCATAGTCCTAACTAAATGCACGAATTTAAATACATCGCATTAACATTAGTTATTAGATTGACAAAAAAGTTTATCTTTGTTAATATAGTCTTAGATAGGATATCGTTTTATTATATTTAAAGGGGGTATTAAAATGAAAAAATTCTTATCCATGTTATTAGCAATTGTCATGGTAGTATCGATGATAATTCCAGTTAGTGCAGGTTCAAAAAAAGAACTTGACTTTAAAGATAGGCATACATTTGCAGAAGTTGAATCTACACTAAAAGATTTGTCCAAAGATTATTCGACAATTACTGAACTATTCTCTTTAGGTACAACTTGGAGAGAAAATAATATTTGGTGTTTAAAAATCACAAACAAATCAATTGATGACAGCAAAAAAACTGGCATTGCAGTTATTGCAAACATCCACGGTGGCGAACAAGAGGCTGGAGAATCTGCTCTTTATTCAGCTGTAACTCTATGCAAAGAGTCAACAACTAAAGAAATAAAAGAGATTTTAGATAATTATATTATCTACATTGTTCCAGTAATGAACCCTGATGGATACATTCAATCTTTCGTACTTAACAACAGACCAAATCTTCACCCAACTGATCACAATGGCAACGGAGTTTCTTTCTCTGACCCTTACACAGACATAAACGGCGATGGATTTATTTCTACTATTTATAAAGGAACTAAAGACACTAAAGAAGCTGACAGAGAAAAAATCGGCATGGAAAGTCCTGACTGGGATAAAAACGGAAAACTTGGCGATGACCCAAGAACTAGTGGAATCGACTTAAACAGAACTTTCAACTACAATTATGGAAGATATGACATTGAAACTGATCCTGAAATAAATAAAGAATCAAAGAGCGTTGTGGGAAGCGATGCAACTACAACTAATGGCAATGGAAAAGCCGGCGGAACTGAACCTGAAGTTAAAGCTATTCAAAACTTCTTTGCAAAATATCCTGTTGATGCTATGACAACAGTTCACACTGGACAACAATCTGTTCTATATCCATGGTGCTACAGAGCATATGACCCTAACAATGAATTGGACGACCAAATTCCACACATGAAAGCAGTTTCTGAAAAACTTGCAAAAATCTACACAGATTATACTGGAAGAAACTTCTATTCTAAACAATCTCACTCAGATTATCCAACATCTGCTGAAATGATTGACTACACTTATGGAAGACACAGAATTAATTCTTACACAATTGAAGTTTATGGACCTGGAATGAGCGATCCTAATTCTGACGACATTTATTACAGAAGCTTGTGGAACAACAAACTTCCTGAAACAAAATGGCAATTCTATGACCAAAAACAAATTAAAGAAGAACTTAAACTTGATCCAGATTCTCTTGGTTTAAAGAAAGGCGAAGGTCTTTGGTTTAAGACTGACGCACGTGCACAAATGTCTGGCAAGGCTCCAACTGATCAAGATGTAATGGTTAAAGGATTCTACGAAGTTCTAATCGAACTTATTAAGAGTGAAGAGCCTGGCGGAAACAACAACTACGTTTTGCCAGAATACATGAAATAAATAAGTGTAAAAGTCCCCAACACGTTTGGGGATTTTGTTTTGTAAAATTTAAAAATGCCTACAAAACCAGTAGGGTTTATGGTAATATATAGTAGACTTTAGAATAAAAAATAATATTTTACTACTATATGGGGGATATATGAAAATTTTAAAAAGAGACAAGAGGACCGTTGATTTCGATCACTTGAAGATAAAAAATGCAATCGAAAAGGCCTTTAGATCTATAAATAAAGATTACAAATCGGAAGACATCGAAAGATACGCACTAGAAATTAGGGACACATTATCATCAAGATACGATCCCAAAAACCCACCGACTGTGGAAGAGATTCAAGATTTAGTTGAGCTAAAATTAATCGACGAAAAGCACATTGATGTTGTTCGTTCTTTTATTTTGTACAGAAATAGACACACTGAAGAGCGCCTAATAATTGACGAGTTTGGCAAGTTTATAAAGGACGAAAAACTCCTAAACATCTTAAGGGATGTCAGAAAAAATTACACTGGCAAAGAATATTCACTGGATAATTTGTACAGAAAATTTGAATCCTTCGTAAAAGAAGGCGAAGAAGAGGAAAATTATCTAAATGAACTGATAAAAGCAGCCAGCGAGCTCACAACAAAGGACGCACCGAAGTGGGAATTTATCGCGGCAATATTTTTAAATTATGATTTAAACAAAAATATCAAAAAGAATTTAGAAAACTACGGCATAAATAACTTCTACGAAAAAATTAAATTTTTGACAGAAAAGGGACTTTATGGCGAATATATTTTAGAAAATTATTCAAAAGAAGAAATTCTAGAACTAGAAGATTATATCGACAACTCACGCAACGCACTTCTAAACTACTCTGGACTTGACCTTTTAATCAAGAGATATGTAATAAGAAGCCACGAGGGCCATCTCGTTGAGACTGTGCAGGAGATGTTTATGGGAATTGCAATGCACCTTGCCATTCCAGAAGAAAATAAAATGTACTGGGCGAAAAAGTTCTACGACATTTACTCAACTCTAAAAGTAACTGTCGCAACGCCTACAATGTCTAATGCGAGAAAGCCTTATAACCAGCTTTCATCTTGCTTTATCGACACAGTGCCTGACACATTAAAGGGAATTTATCGCTCAATCGATAACTTTGCCCAAATCTCAAAGCACGGTGGCGGAATGGGACTCTACTTTGGAAAAGTTAGAGCAACGGGATCTGATATCCGTGGATTTAAGGGAGTTGCAGGAGGCGTAATAAGATGGATTAAACTTGCAAATGACACAGCCGTTGCTGTTGATCAGCTTGGAGTTCGCCAAGGCTCTGTTGCATGCTATCTCGACGCATGGCACAAGGACATTCCAGAATTTTTGCAACTTAGAACAAATAACGGGGACGACAGAATGAAGGCTCACGACATCTTCCCTGCAGTTAGCTATCCAAACTTATTCTTCGAACTTGCAGAAAAGGACATAAACGCAACTTGGTATCTCTTCGACCCACACGAAATCTTGACTAAAAAAGGCTTTGCACTTGAAGACTATTATGGAGAAGAGTGGGAAGAAAAGTACAGAGAATGTATCGAAGACGAAAGCATCTCAAGACGTGAAATTAGCGTAAAGGACCTCGTTCGTCTAATAATTAAATCACTAACTGAGACTGGAACACCTTTTGCATTTTATAGAGACAATGTAAACGAAATGAATCCAAACAAGCACGTGGGCATGATTTATAGCTCAAACCTATGCACAGAAATTATGCAAAACATGAGCCCTATCGAGACAATTTCTACAACAATCGAAACAGAAGATGGCGACGAAGTTGTAGTAACAAAGACAAAGCCTGGCGACTTTGTAGTATGTAACCTTGCATCCCTTGTGCTTGGAAATATAAATATAGAAGATGATGACGAGCTAAAAGATGTAGTTAGAACTACTGTTAGAGCTCTCGATAATGTGATAGACTTAAATTACTATCCAATACCTTATGCAAAAGTTACAAATAGGAAGTACCGTTCAATTGGACTTGGAACTAGTGGATATCACCACGCACTTGCCAAGGCGGGCATTGCCTTTACTGACGAAGAAGAGCACATCAAGTGGGCGGATGATTTGTACGAAAGAATAAATTATCACGCAATCAGTGCCTCCAATGAAATCGCAAAAGAAAAGGGCTCCTATGACTTTTTCGAAGGTTCAGATTGGGATAATGGAGATTACTTCGAGCTTCGTGGATATAATGATAAGAAGTGGAACGAACTTAGAAAGAGCGTGCACGAGGGAGGACTAAGAAACGGATACATCATGGCAGTTGCACCAACTGGCTCAACATCAATAATCGCTGCAACAACAGCAGGAGTTGACCCTGTAATGAAGAGATACTTCTTGGAAGAAAAGAAGGGCTCAATACTTCCACGAGTTGCACCAGACCTCAGCCCACAAACTTTCTGGCTATATGAAAACGCCCACGAAATCGACCAACACATTTTAATAAAAGCAGCAGCTGCGCGTCAAAGACATATTGACCAGTCGCAATCAATTAACTTCTATATAACAACAGACTTCACAATGCGTAGAGTCCTAAACCTTTATATAGACGCAGCAAAGAGCAAATTAAAATCAGTTTACTATGTTAGAAGTAAATCTCTTGAAGTAGAAGATTGTGATTATTGTGCATCTTAAAGGAGAAAATATGGAACTTAAAAAAAGAGGACTATTTAACGAAAACGGAGATATCGAAACTTCCAAGAGAAGAATAATTAACGGCAACACAACTAACCTAAACGACTTCAACAACCTAAAATACAAGTGGACATCTGACTGGTATAGACAGGCCATGAATAACTTTTGGATTCCAGAAGAAATAAACCTTTCACAGGACATCAAGGACTACAGAAACCTAGAAGGAGCAGAAAAAGTAGCCTACGACAAGATATTATCATTTCTAATATATCTTGACTCACTGCAAACTGCACAAATACCAAAACTTCAGTCCTATGTAACGGCAAACGAAATAAACTTATGCCTATCAATACAAGGATTCCAAGAATCTGTCCACTCACAGTCATATTCATATATATTGGACACAATTTGCTCACCAGAAGAGAGAGAAGAAATACTCTACCAATATAAGGATGACGAAATACTCTTAAAGAGAAACAAATTTATCGGCGACCAATACGAAGACTTCTACCAAGAGCCGACACTTAAAAACTTCGTAAAGGCGCTTGTAGCAAACTATATATTAGAGGGAATATACTTCTACTCCGGCTTCTCATTCTTCTACAACTTGGGCAGAATGGGCAAAATGCCGGGCACAGTATCAGAAATAAGATATATAAATAGAGACGAGAACACTCACCTATGGCTCTTTAGAAGCATAATCGTGGATCTAAAAAAAGAAAATCCAGAAATATTCACAGAAGAAGACATAGAAAGATACAAAGAAATGCTAAGAACTGGAGTCGAAGAAGAAATTCACTGGGGAAAATATGTAATTGGAAACGAAATAAGAGGCCTAAACGAAAAGATGATTGAGGATTATATAAAATACCTCGGAAACCTTCGATCAAGAAACTTGGGATTCGGAGACTTGTACGAAGAAAACACAGAAGAACCAGAATCAATGAAGTGGGTCAGCGAATACTCAGACCCTAACCAAATAAAAACTGACTTCTTCGAAGCAAAACCATCAGCTTACTCAAAATCATCAGTAATAGAAGATGACCTATGATAATTGTATCAGCTTGCCTGTTGGGGGAAAACTGTAAATACAGCGGTGGCAATAACCTAAAAGAAGAAGTAGTAGAATATCTAAAAGATAAAGACTACGTGGCAGTCTGCCCAGAAAGAGTGTTCGGTGCGCCGCGAAAGCCCGTCGAAATAAAAGACGGAAGAGTCGTTAGAGCTGACGGAATAGACGTGGATAAAGAATATAGAAAAGCCGCAGAAGAAGAATTTGACAAAATAAAAGATATGGATATAGAATTTGCGATATTAAAAGCAAAGAGCCCAACATGCGGAGTAACGAGAATATATGACGGAACATTTAGCGGAAAACTTGTAGAAGGCAGCGGAATATTTGCAGAAAAACTAAAAAAATTGGGCGTGCCACTAGTAGAAAAATAAAAAAGAGAGTAGGAAGAGTTCACTGGCGTGGACTCTTTTTTACATTATACCGAGCGAGAACTTGTTGTCTTAACAAGAAAACCTTAGGGAGAACCTAAAAATAATAAAATAAAAAATTAAACAAACGAAAAAAGGTATGATGCGAGACACGCTCCAGGCCGCGCGGCCAAGCTAATGGTCTCTGCATCATATCCTTTTTTCTATAAATAAAAAATTAAAAGAGAATTGGCACAGTGACGACCCATTTGAATCACAGTGTTTCCAATCCGTCATCCCGAGCGTAAGTCGAGGGATCTGCAAAGTAGTCTAGCGAGAACTAATCGTTTTAAAGAGATAATGTAAAGTAGAATTACTCCAAACCTCTTTCATATCAAAACGATGACACATCGCTCCCATAACCCTACAGATCCTTCGACTCCGTCGTCGCTCCGCTTCTCCTTCGCTCAGGATGACGTTGGAGAGAGCGACACCTTCATTACATCTTGAAATTGCAGACTCTAATCAAAAACATTCTACATAAAATAACTATTAATAAAAACTTTCGGCACAGTTACAACATACTTTATTCACAACCCTCACACTCCGTCATCCCGAGCGTTAGTCGAGGGATCTGCAAAGTCATCGAGCGAGACCTCATCGTCTTAAAGAAAAAACCTTAGGGAGCAATAAGCCAACAAAAATCTTAAACGTCTTAACAAGAACACCTCACGGAGAAAATACTCTAAAACACTTCCTCGTCAAAACGACAACACATCGCTCCCTTGACCCTACAGATCCTTCGACTACGCCTTATGCTTCGCATTCGGCTTCGCTCAGGATGACGTTGGATGGGGTCTCTTTCTGATATCGTAATGAAATTGTCTACCCCCGCTGTTGTCTTTTGCCCGTCATCTTGAGCGAGAGCTTTGCTCGAGTCGAAAGATCTGTACCTACCGGAGAATTAGACTAAGCGTCTTAAATAAATAACGTAAAGGAGAAAAACACCAAGCCTCTTTATCATCAGAACAACCACACATCGCTCCCATAACCTTACAGATCCTTTGACACTTTAGAGGGGTTTCATCAAGCCCCAAACCCCAAACTTTTAAATTCTACCAAACTGGGTATTATTTATTACGTAGGTTGATGTTATTTATTTTTCTAATAAATAATATTAAACACAAACACAAAAAACACAACACAAACACAAATATTTTAATTTATTTATCTTTCTATGGGGATGATTAGATGATTGATAAGAAATTTGATATAGACGGCATGACCTGCGCATCCTGCGTTGCCAATGTTACGAAGGCGGTGGACAAGCTCGATGGGGTTAAGGATGTCAACGTCAATTTGATGACGAACTCCATGAAGGTAGTCTACGACGATAATGTTGTTGGTGATGGCGAGATTATTGGTGCTGTGGAAAATATTGGTTATGGCGCCAAGGTTAGCGGTGAGAATAAAAAAGAGGAGCCGCGCGACATCTTTGAGCGTGAGGAACATTTAAAGCACAGGTTAATTTATTCTGCAATTTTCATGGTAATCCTTATGTATGTTGCCATGGGATCCATGATTGGTCTACCTGAGTTACCTGGCCTTAGTGGAGAGGTGAATACGGCAAACTTTGCCTTTACTCAGTTTCTTTTGTCACTTCCTATTATTTATATTAATAGGGAATTTTACACTAGTGGCTTTAGAGGCTTAAAGAACAAGGCGCCCAACATGGACTCTCTAGTTGCCATTGGTTCTGCGTCTGCTCTTATTTATGGTATTTTTGCTATTTTCAAAATCAATATTGGTTTTGCAAATGGAGACATGGAGCTAATCCACAGATACGGCCACAGCCTCTATTTTGAGTCTGCTGCCATGATTTTAACTCTTGTCACTGTGGGAAAATACTTGGAAGAGAAGTCAAAGAACAAGACTCGTTCTTCTTTAAAGGATCTAATGGATCTTGCTCCAAAGAGGGCGACAGTTTTAGAAGATGGCAAAGAGGTTTTGAAAAATGTTGAAGATGTAAAGCTTGGAGACATCATCGTCGTAAAACCGGGTGAAAATGTTGCAGTTGACGGCGTAATCACCGAAGGTACTTCTTCTGTCGATGAGTCCGTCGTTACAGGCGAGTCAATTCCTGTTTCTAAAAGTGTCGGCGATAGAGTTATTTCAGCCTCTGTAAATACTACAGGTTCATTTAAATTTAAGGCGACAAAAGTCGGCGAGGACACGACTATTTCTCAAATCATAAAGCTAGTGGACGAGGCGAACCAGTCCAAGGCGCCTATTGCAAAGCTTGCTGATAAGATTTCTGGAATTTTTGTGCCGGCAGTAATTATTATTGCCATTGTGACATTCGTCGTGTGGATGATTATTGGACGTGATTTTGAGGCAGCACTTAACTTTGCGATTTCTGTTCTTGTTATCTCTTGTCCATGTGCTCTTGGACTTGCAACTCCAGTATCTATAATGGCTGCGACAGGCAAGTCTGCCGAGTTTGGTCTTCTTTTTAAGAATGCAGAAATTCTTGAAAATTTGCACAAGATTGACACAATCGTAATGGATAAGACCGGCACTATCACTGAAGGTAATCCAAAGCTTACTGATATTAAGACTGATCTAGACGAAGATGAATTTTTAAAGATTGCAGCATCTCTTGAAAAGTCTTCTGAGCACCCACTATCCAAGGCGATAATGGAATATGTTGATGAAAATAATATAAAATATGAAGAAAGTTCAAATTTTGACTCTGTAAGTGGCAGGGGAATTTCTGCCGACTACAAGGGTGAAAAATATTTTGCAGGAAACATTGAGTTCATGAAAGATGAAGGCATAGACATAGGTCACTATGAAGAATATGCAGACGAGCTTGCCGACGAGGGCAAGACTTCAATGTACTTTGCAAATTCAAATAAAGTAATCGGCATAATTTCTGTTAAGGACTTGCCACGAGAAAGTTCAAAGCGTGCTATAGAGCTTCTTCACGACAAGGGCAAAGAGGTCTATATGCTAACTGGCGACAACGAAAAGACAGCCGAGGCAATCAGAAAAGAGATTGGCATCGATCGCAAGTTTGCAGGACTTTTGCCACAGGATAAAAATAAGAAGATTGAAGAACTTCAAAAATCTGGCAAAAAGGTACTCATGATTGGTGACGGAATAAACGACGCCCCATCACTTGCCAAGGCAGACATTGGTATGGCAATTGGCCACGGAACCGATGTTGCAATTGAGGCATCTGATGTAGTGCTCATGAGGGGAGATTTGCTTGATGTTGTAAGTGCCATAGAAATTTCAACTGCTACAATTAGAAATATAAAGCAAAACTTATTCTGGGCATTTTTCTACAACGTTATAGGAATTCCTCTTGCAGCAGGAGTTTTATATGCACCGTTTGGAATCAAGCTTTCACCGATGTTTGGAGCATTCGCCATGAGTATGTCATCAGTCTTTGTAGTTACAAACGCACTTAGACTTAGAAAATTCAAACCGCGTGGAGTTTACGAAAAGACTTCAGATGATAAAAATAGTTCAGACGAAGGAAATAATTTCGTGGAAAATAAAGAAGCTCATGAAAATAAAGAAGTTAAACCTCATGAAGCTTCAAAAGTATCTTTTTCTAAAGAAAATGATGCAAAAGAGGACAAAGAAAATTACGAAACGATAAAAGTCGACGGCATGAGTTGTGAACACTGCGAAATGCGTGTTGAAAATGCACTAAAAGATACAGGCAAAGTTAAAAATCCAAAAGCCAATGCCAAAACTGGTGAGGTAAAATTTATAAATTTGGGTATAACTAGAAGTGAATTGGAAGATGCAATTAGTAAAACAGGCTATACATTAGCTGAAAATACAGAAGGAGAATTAAGAATGGAAAAAATCTTAAAAATTGACGGCATGAGCTGCAACCACTGTGTAGCTACTGTAAAGAAAGCCCTAGAATCTGTTCAGGGCGTAGAAGATGCTGAAGTGTCCCTTGACGAAAAGCAAGCAGTAGTAGTTGGAAAAGTTGATCCAAAAGAACTTGTGCGTGCAGTAGAAGATGCTGGTTACGAAGCAGAAGTTTTATAATTTATAATTAAAGAGAAAGATCCTGAGCTTAGACAATGCTTTAGCTCAGGATTTTTTTATTTTAAACACTAAAATCAAAACTTTTCCATAAATTCCAAAAGTTCTACGAAACGTAACATTATAGATTATAGTAAATATATATTAAAATAGTATA
>NZ_JBMNPQ010000026.1:0-20891 GCF_050943655.1 Peptoniphilus sp.
TTCACAAATTTTTCTCTCACATAGAAGATGACATAAGATGTATCATCGTAACAGGTGCTGGCAAATCATTTGTAGCTGGTGCCGACATTGCAGAGATGGCAAACTTCACAGCAAGTGAAGCTTATGACTTTGCAAAACTTGGAATGGATACATTTATGGAAATCGAAAAATGTAGAGTGCCAGTAATCGCAGCAGTAAATGGATTTGCTCTTGGTGGCGGATGCGAAATATCTGTAGCTTGTGATATTAGACTTGCATCTACAAAAGCAAAATTTGGACAGCCAGAAGTAGGTCTTGGAATCACACCAGGATTTGGTGGAACTCAAAGACTTGCAAGAACAATTGGACCAGGATTTGCAAAAGAACTTATTTATACAACTGAAATGATTGATGCAAATAAAGCCCTAGAAATTAAACTAGTTAACCATGTGTACGAACCTGACGAATTGATTGACAAAGCAATTGAAATGGCTGAGCAAATTGTATCAAAAGCACCAAAAGCTGTTGAGTACGCAAAACAATCTATAATAAACGGTTCTCAAACTGACATTGACACAGCAATGCAAATTGAGAAGACTCACTTTGGACTATGCTTTGCAACAAATGACCAAAAAGAAGGCATGAAAGCTTTCTTAGACAAAAACAGACCTAAATTTATTGGAGAATAAGAGGGATAAAAATGAAAATAGCCGTAGTTGGTTCAGGTACTATGGGAGCAGGAATTGCACAAGTACTTGCACCTTATCATAAAGTAATTGTTAGAGATATTGCACCAGAAGCTTTAGTACAAGCAATGGAAAAAATTAAAAAAGGATATGAAAAGAACGTATCAAAAGGAAGAATGACTCAGAAAGAAATGGACAAAGCCATCTCTAACCTAACAACTTCTTCTGATATTGAAGACGTAAAGGACTGCGATTTAATCATCGAAGCAGCAACAGAAAATCCAAAAATTAAAAAAGCAATCTTTACAGAACTTTGCGAAGTTTGCGAAGAAAAAACAGTTCTTGCATCTAATACTTCATCATTATCTATTACAGATATTGGTTCAGCAACAAAAAGACCAGAAAAGGTTATTGGAATGCACTTCTTTAATCCAGTTCCAGTAATGAAGCTTGTAGAAGTTATCTCTGGAAAGAAAACTGATCCAAAAGTTAAAGACATGATAGTAGAACTTTCAAAAGAAATTGGAAAAACTCCAGTTGAAGTTGAAGAAGCACCAGGTTTCGTAGTAAATAGAATTCTTATTCCAATGATTAACGAAGCTATTGGAATTTATGCAGAAGGAATTGCATCAGCTGAAGACATTGACACAGCAATGCAACTTGGCGCAAACCACCCAATGGGACCTCTAGCTCTTGGAGACTTAATCGGACTTGATGTTGTACTTGCAATCATGGAAGTACTATTTAATGAATTCGGAGATCCAAAATATAGACCACATGTATTACTAAAGAAAATGGTAAGAGCTGGACTACTAGGTAGAAAAACTGGCGAAGGATTCTACAAATATTAATAAAAAATTTAAAAATGATTTTAGGGGGAAGACTTTAAGGTCTTCCTCTTTTTACATAGAGACATTAGAGGTGACATTTTGAAAAATTTGACAGATGAAAACAAAATTAAGATTGTGAACGCGTCGATAGTTGTTGGAATTATTTTAATGATACTCATGATAATTAAAAAAGATTTCTTTAGCCCCAACAATTTAGTTATAATTTTATTAGTTTATAACACTATATATGTTATCAAGAGATTTTTTGAAGAAAGTAAAGAAACAAACAAGAAAAGCAATATTTATCATGTACTCACAATACTAATGGCAATTGCCTTTGCCGTTTCTAATTTTTAATGGAGGGCTAATAATGACAAAAAGAGAAAAAATCTATATATATTTACTTACCGCATTTGTCATGGTGGCAATATTATTTGCAGAATTTCGCTTTAGCTACACAGCACGAGACATGAGAGTGTATTATTATATTTTCTCCCTTTATATCATAACTTGGATTGCGGGATTTCCAAGAAAATTTGATAAATTTGTGCTAGCAATGTATGTACTTCAAATTTTCTTAGCATTAAATATTATTTTTAAATTTATTTAACTTACTTAGGTGATTGATTGAAAAATAACTTAAAATTTATAAAATTCATTTTAATTATTTTGTTAAGTTTTTCTTTAACTTCGTGTAAGCATGAAGAAGCTATAGATTATAATAAAATTATATACATCATAAATGATTTTAATTTAGAAAGCCTGGAAATAGAAGATAAAGAAGAGTTGTTTAAAGTTTATAGTAAGACTAGAAGTGGCGATGATTTAATTTTAACTTCAAAAAATGGAGACATTTTATTTAATGACGAGAAAGATATTGTGAAGGTTGATTATATCTCTTCAGTGGATTTTGAAAAAAGTCTGGACGGAAAATATCCAACTGAAGGTTATGTTAAATTTATTAGAGATAAATATATTCCAAAGTCTTACAAAAATCTTGAGATAAATAATTATGCTCTCGATTACAAAATGTATTCTTTTTATCCAGAAAATCCAGCAGGAATTTTAAATCCCTATAACCAAATAAGAATAGTCTTTGACAATAAATCTGATAAGGTCATTTTATTTAATTTAATTGAAGACTTTAAAATAAAAGATGCACCAAAAATTTCAGGAGATGAGGCAGTAGATATAGCAATAAAATATTTTAAGGGAAAAATTTCTAAAGTAGATAGAGAAAAAATTAAGTATACGCTTAGAGTAATTGGCCCAAATGATTATCTCGAGGGCGAGAGAGTAAATAAAGAAAAAGATTTTAGACTCACTTATGAAATTAATTTTTATGATGATATTATTTTTGTCGATGCGATGACTGGAGATATTGTCGCCAGTGATTCCTATTAAAATTTAGCAAAATTTAAAAATAAAAAGGTATCAGAAAATTCTTTAGCAGGACTTACTATATAGTCCTAGAACAAGAATAATTGCTGATACCTTTTTTATGCTTATTGTTTATAATATTTTTAAAATTTCTTCAATGCTATCTATTTTGTAATTGGCCTTGTCGCCTTCATGGATTTTTCCAAAGCCATAAGTGCAGAAGATGCTCTTTATATTATTTGATACTGCAGCGTTTATGTCGTGGAATCTGTCGCCAACAAATATCACATCAGGCTCCATATTTGGAATTATTTTTTCTAAAATTTTATCCTTTGGAATATAGTCGAAGCTCTCAGCAGCGTAGGCTCTTCTAAAATATTTTTCGATTTTATAAACTTTAAGCGCCTTATCTAGATAAATGTCTCTCGCATTTGAAAGGATATAGAGATCATACTTTTTGCAGAGTTTGTCCAAAACTTCTACAGTGTTTGGATAAAGCCTTCCTGTTCCGTCCTCCATATATTTTTCCATTTCAAAGCCAACTAGCTTTTGAGTCTCAAGCTTTAGTTCATCTGGTGCATCTTTTGCAATTAAATCATAGGCGTAAGATGGTTTTTCGCCGAGAAATGTTGAAATATTTTCTCGAGTGACTTCATATTCTTCTGCTATGCCGTGCTTTTTAAGATGATTGATTCCCTTTTTAAATGCGGGATAATAAATCTCCATAGTGTCGTGAAGAGTTCCATCAAAGTCAAAAATTATGCTCTTAATATTATTCACGTATTTCACCCAAAAGATTTGCCATTTCGATTGCTGTTACTGCTGCGTCAAAGCCTTTGTTGCCCATCTTTGTGCCGGCTCTTTCGATGGCCTGTTCAATATTTTCTGTTGTGATTACGCCAAAGATTATTGGCACGCCTGTGTCAAGTGATGATGCTGCAATTCCCTTTGCAACTTCTGCTGAAACAAGCTCGTAGTGAGTTGTTGCGCCCCTTATCACAGCGCCAAGTGCAATTACTGCGTCGTATTTATTAGTCTTTGCAAGTGCCTTGCAAGTTAGTGGTATTTCAAAAGATCCAGGAACCCAAAAAACTTCAATCTCGTCGTCTTTTGCTCCATGTCTTTTTAGTCCGTCAAGGCATCCGTCCAAGAGTTTTGACACGATGAACTCGTTAAAACGAGCGAGCACGATTGCATATTTTTTTTCATCAGAGTTTAAGTTTGCGTTATAAATTTTCATTTCTATCTCCTTATTTTTCAAATTCTGTTAGTAAGTGGTTCATTTTTTCAGCTTTTGTTCTTAGATAAAATTCGTCGTGCACAGTTGAGTGAATTTCAATTGGCACTCTCTCTTTTATCTTCATTCCAAATTCTTTAAGCGAATAAATTTTGTCGGGATTATTTGTAAGTAGCCTTAGTTCTTTAACTCCCAAGTCTTGCAAAATTTGTGCGCCAGTTGCATAGTCCCTTGCATCTTCTGGAAAGCCTAGTGCTAGGTTTGCCTCAACTGTATCCATCCCCTCATCTTGTAGTGCATAGGCCTTAATTTTATTTACAAGACCAATTCCACGGCCCTCTTGACGCATGTATAATAAAATTCCACGTCCCTCTTCGTCGATTTTTCTCATTGCAAGGTGAAGCTGATTGCCACAGTCGCAGCGTGAAGATCCGAAGCAGTCGCCAGTTAAACATTCAGAGTGAACTCTTGTTAAAACGTCCATGCCGTCTCCAATTTCACCCTTAACAAGGGCAATGTGATGTTCACCAGTGACTGTGTCGATGTAGGCGTGAGCCATAAATTCGCCAAACTTTGTTGGAAGTTTTGCACTTGCAACTTTTTCAACGATTTTTTCGTGTCTCTTTCTATATAGAAGAAGTTCTTCTGTCGTAGTTATTTTCATATTTAACTTTTGTGCAAGTTCAAATATTTCTTCTCCGCGCATCATGTGACCGTCATCTGCCATAATTTCGCAGCAGATTCCAACTTCCTTTAGGCCTGCAATTTTTAATAAATCCACAGTCGCCTCAGTGTGTCCTGCTCTTACGAAGATACCGTCTTTTTTTGCAACAAGGGGAAACATGTGGCCAGGCCTTCTAAAGTCCTCTGGCTTTGCGTCATCCTCTGTAAGTTTTACTGCAGTAAGAGCTCTCTCATAAGCTGAAATTCCAGTAGTTGTGTCCACGTGGTCTACTGAAACTGTAAAAGCTGTCTCGTGATTATCTGTGTTTTCTACGACCATTTGTGGGAGGTCAAGTTTTTCTGCATACTCTTTTGACATGGGCATGCAGATTAGACCTTTTGCAAGGCTTGCCATTTGATTTATTTTTTCGCCAGTTGCAAATTCTGCCGCCATTATAAAGTCGCCCTCGTTTTCTCTGTCGGGATGATCTGTTACGATTATAATTTCTCCGTTTTTAAGTGCTTCTGCAACTTCTTCTATCGTATTTACTTTCATTTTTTACTCCTTAAAATCCGCTATTTTTTAAAAATTCTAGACTTATGCCAGACTCTTCTTCTTTATTTAAAAATTTATAAACATATCTGCCGATGATGTCCGTCTCGATGTTAATTAAATCTCCAACTCTTTTGTCTTTTAAATTCGTCTCTCTTATTGTTGTGGGGATAATAGAAACTTCAAGGGAGTTTTTGTCCACATCTGATACTGTAAGGCTTATGCCATCAAGGGCAACTGAGCCTTTGTTTACGACGTACTTTAATAAATCTTCATCTGCTGATATTTTGTATACAATTTCGTTATTATTATTTATTATATTTATAATTTTGCCAACTCCGTCCACATGTCCCTGGACAATGTGACCGTCGAGCCTTTTATTTGGGCTTAGTGCTCTTTCGAGATTTAATAAATCTTTTGATTTTAATTCTTTAAAAGTCGTGTTATTTATGGTCTCAAGCATTGCCTCAGCTTCAAAAAAACCATCTCCCAAGTTTGTTACAGTTAGGCAGACACCATTTGTTGCAATGGAGTCGCCAAGCTTTGTCCCTTCCAAGACTTTGTGGCAAGAAATATTTAAAGTGTAGAGGTCTTTTGATTTTTTTATGCTTTCTAATTTGCCCAGCTCTTCAATTATTCCTGTAAAGATAAGATCAGATCCTTCCTGTAATTAAAATGTCGCCTGATAGTTTTTCTACCTTAGTTATTTCAATTTCTACAGCATCTTTTAGGCTCTTTATGTCCATGCTTGCTATTGCACTTCTGCCGTCAGACCCAATAATTTTTGGGGCGAGGAACAGATAGAACTTATCCACTAAATTTTCCTTTAACATTGACGCATTTAAAATTCCGCCGCCTTCAAGTAGGATTGATGAAATATTAAATTCCATTAGCTTCTCTAGCAGGTCCTTTAAATCAACTTGGCCGTCTTTTTCTTCTGCAACAATTATTTTTACATTTTCTTTTGAACTTAAAGTTTCAAATTTTTCTTCGTCATAATTTTTTGTCGTTGCAATTATTGTAAAAGATGGGAGCTCTTCTGATAAAATTTTTCTATCAAGTGGAATCCTAAGCTTTGAGTCGACGACAACTCTTATTGGGTCGTGTCTAAAATTTCCATGGCGTACATTAAGAGATGGGTCATCAGCTATTACAGTGTTTATGCCAACCATAATTGCATCGAGCTTGCCGCGAAGTTCGTGGGAGAGATTTCTTGACATCTCCGATGTAATCCACTTTGACTCGCCAGTTTTGGTTGCAATTTTGCCATCAAGAGACATTGCACTCTTTAATACTACAAAGGGCCTTTTGTTTTCAATGTATGCGAAAAATCTCTCGTTTAAATTTAAACATTCATCTTCCATTACATATTCTTCGACTTCAATTCCAGCATCTCTTAGGATTTTTACACCGCGGCCGGCAACTTTTTCGAAGGGATCCTCTGTTCCTATTACAACTCTTTTAATTTTTTCTTCTACAATCCTGTTGGCACAGGGTGGAGTCTTGCCGTAGTGAGAGCATGGCTCGAGATTTACATAAAGTGTTGCGCCCTCTAAATCTTCACCGCGACTTTTTGCATCGTTTATTGCATTAACTTCTGCGTGAGACTTTCCAAATTTTTCGTGATAACCTTCTCCAATTATCTTGTCATCCTTTACTATTACGCATCCAACAAGTGGGTTTGCCATAGTATATCCCATGCCTTTTTTGGCGAGATCTATGGCCTTTTGCATATAGTAATCATCATCGTAACTAAAATACATAACTTCTCCTATAAAAAAAGGAGCCCGTTCAAGGCTCCCAAAATTAAATATAAAAAACTTCTTCTTTCATCCAGACTATACTGTCGGTATTGGAATTGCACCAATTCAGCTTTCGCTCGCGGACTTTACCGCCGGTGGGGAATTGCGCCCCGCCCCGAAGACATAAAAATTTATTAACTTATAATTCTATGATAACAATAATAAATTATTTGTCAACAGTAATACTAGATAGAAAAATTGTTTTTTAAAATATTTATTCAAAATCATTTTTTGTTTTTCTGATAATTGTGACAACATCTTCATAGACTGAGTCCACATCTTTGTTGCCATTTACTTTAAAGTCAGAGACTTTTTCCAAGTCCTCAAGGTGGCGAAGTCTCTTTCTAATCGTGTGAGCTTCGTCGTTTCTACTAATCATTCGATTTTTCAAAACTTTTTTTGAACACTCAAGATATATGCAAACTGAGTTTGGATATTCTTTTTTTATTGCCTCGACGCCTTTTTTATCAACGACGATTACGCAGTCGCGGTCCTTGTTGTAACACTCATCTAAATCTTTTTTGAGCGTTGAGTAGTAATTATCTACGTATTTTGTAGTTCCGATAAATTTATTATTTTCGTCTAATTCTCTAAATTCTTCCAGTGAAATAAAATTATAATCCACTCCATTAATTTCACTTGGACGATGAGGTCTAGTTGTGTAAGTGATTATTTTTTTTATTCCAATATTTGTCAGTGCGTTTGCAATCGTGCTTTTCCCCGAACCTGAATGGCCCACTATTAAATAAATCATAGACAACTCCTTTACTCATCAAATTAAAACTTTTTAGTATTATAACAATGTTTTTATCAAAAGTCGACCTTTACAAATTAATTTTTTTGTATTATTATAATTCTAATAATTAAAAATGGAGGAGAAAATGAAACATTTAATTGAGCCATTAGATTTTACCACAGAAGAATACGAAGAAATATTTAGACTAGTTGATGATATTATTGCAAACCCCGATGACTTTTCAGACGTTTGTAAGAATAAATTATTAGCTAGTCTTTTTTTTGAGCCTTCAACAAGGACTCGTCTATCTTTTGAGACAGCAATGTTAAGACTTGGAGGAGGAGTAATTGGTTTTTCTGATGCGGGAGTTAGTTCAACTGCAAAGGGAGAAACTTTAGTAGACACTTTAAGAACTGTTGAAAACTACGCAGACATTTGTGCAATGCGTCACCCAAAAGAAGGTGCTGCGCTACTTTGTTCAAAGGCAATGAAGACTATGCCAATAATAAATGCAGGAGACGGAGGACACTTCCACCCAACTCAAACTCTTGCAGACCTTATTACAATTAGATATTACAAAGGTGGCTTTGACAACTTAACTGTTGGAGTATGTGGCGACTTAAAATTCGGCAGAACTATTCACTCACTTGTAAGAGCACTAAACAGATATGAAAATGTAAAATTTGTTTTCATTTCTCCTGATGAATTAAAAATGCCAGAGCCTTTCAAAAACTTCATCGATCCAGAAAATTATTATGAAACTCGCGACTTAATGGAAGCAATGCCAAAGCTCGATGTTTTATATATGTCTCGTGTTCAAAGAGAAAGATTCGTATCAGCAGATGAGTACGAAAGACTTAAAGACACTTATATCTTAACTGAAGAAAAGATGAAAAACGCAAAAGAAGATGCAATTGTACTTCACCCACTTCCAAGGGTAAATGAAATTTCAACAGATGTTGACGATGATAAAAGAGCTGTTTACTTTGAACAAGCTAAGTTTGGAATGTATGGAAGAATGGCACTTATTATGTATTTATTGGGGGTTCAAAAATAATGATAAATGTTTCAAAAATCAAAAGAGGAATTGTACTTGATCACATAGAAGCAGGCACTGCTCAAATTTTATACAAGGCACTTCGCCTTGATGAAGTTCAAGATACAGTTGTAATGATGCAAAATATTGACTCTTCAAAAATGGGCAAAAAAGATTTAATAAAAATCGAAACTGATTATGACCTTGACTTTACTGTTCTTGGACTAATTGCTCCATACACAACAGTAAACTTTGTAAGAGATGGCGAGAGAGTTAAAAAATTTAAAATGGAGATGCCAGAAGTTGTTGAGGGAGTTTTGCACTGCAAAAACCCAAGATGCATTTCTAACTCAGAAAGAAGCATAAAGTCTCACAAATTTTATCTATACAACAAGGACAAAAAAGAATACAGATGTGAGTATTGCGACACTGTGACAACATACGAGGAATAATATGTCAAAAATTTTAGAAAATAAAAAAGTCTGCAAAGATTATTTTATCTTGAGGACAGATTTAAAGACTAAAGTTTATCCGGGACAATTTTTTATGTTAAGAGCTTGGGACAATTACCCAACTCTTTCAAGACCAGTTTCAGTTTACGATGTAACTGATGGAGTTGACTTTTTAATCGAGAAAAGGGGACTTGGCACAGAAATTTTGGAAAAACTTGTGCCGGGAGATGACATAAAACTCTACGGCCCATACGGCAATATGTTTTATCCAAATGTGGACGAACTTGCCATGGTTGGTGGCGGAGTTGGAGTTGCGCCTTTTCACTATTTAATTAAAGAGATTAGAAAACTAAAACCTGATGCAGATCTTACTCTATACATTGGCGAGCAAGAGGAACTTGAACTTGAAAACGCGTTTTTTGATGTGTCAGTAAATTTAATCGTAAAAAAGGGCGGCTACATCACAGACATTGTGGACTTTGAAAATCACGAATTAATCTACACTTGTGGACCGGAAATTATGATGAAAAAGGTTGTTGAACTTGCAAAGGTGCATGACTCAAAAACTTATGTGTCCCTAGAAAAGAGAATGGGATGCGGAGTGGGAGCATGCCTATCTTGCACATGCGAGACTACAAAGGGCAGAAAGAGATCTTGCAAAGAGGGACCTATTTTTAAGGGGGAAGAGTTAATTGGATACTAGACTTAAAACTGATTTAGCAGGAATCGAACTTAAAAACCCAATCATAATGGCAAGTGGAACTTATGGATTTGGCGAAGAATTTAAAAATTATTATTCACCAGAAATACTCGGCGGAATTTCTTCAAAGGGCATCACGAGATTTCCAAAACCAGGCAACACTGGAATAAGAATTTGGGAGACTCCTTCAGGAATTTTAAATTCAATAGGACTTGAAAACCCAGGTGTTGAAGAATTTGTAAAAGAAAAACTTCACGACATGAATGAACTTGGAACAAAAGTATTTGTAAACCTTGGTGGAAATACTGTTGAAGAATATGTTGAATCTGTTGAAATTTTAAACGACTACGACTTTGATGCAATTGAACTTAATATATCTTGTCCCAATGTAAAAGAGGGCGGCATGGCCTTTGGAATGGAAAAAGACTCTGCTGCAAATGTTGTGAAAAAAGTTATGGCAAAGACTAACAAAAAAGTTTTTGTAAAATTATCTCCAAATGCAGGCGACTTAGTTGGAATCGCAAAGGCAGTTGAGGCAGAAGGCGCCACTGGAATTTCTTTAATAAACACAATTCTTGGAATGGCAATTGATGTTGACAGAGAAGAAGTTGTTTTTGACAATACTTATGCAGGACTGTCAGGACCTGCTGTTAAACCAATTGCACTAAGGATGGTAAATCAAGTTGCAAAAAATGTAAATATTCCAATAATCGGCATGGGCGGAATTACAAATTATAGAGATGTGCTTGAATTTTTAATGGCAGGAGCAACTGCTGTTCAAGTTGGAACATATAACTTCATGAATCCAGAGGGGCCAAAGGAAATCATAGAAGATTTAGAAAAATTCCTAGAGTCAAAAAATAAAACTGTTGCCGATTATGTAAAAAAACTTGTATAAATTTCAATTTAAAATATAATGAAGAAGTAGTAGATGTTTCTACTACTTTTTTATTAAATGGAGGGTGAAAGATGAATATTTTATTAGACTTATATCTCACTTTTTTTAAACTAGGTCTCTTCACCTTTGGTGGAGGCTATGCAATGCTTCCGCTTTTGGAAAGAGAAGTTGTGGAGAACAAAAAGTGGGCAACTAAGGAAGAAATTTTAGACTATTATGCAATTGGACAGGCAACTCCAGGCATAATTGCCGTAAACACTTCGACATTTTGCGGATATTCTCAGAAGGGAAACATCGGGGCAATTGTCGCATCTCTTGGATTTATTACGCCTTCAATCATTATAATCACAATAATTGCAAACTTTCTTCAAGAATTTTCACATATTGTATGGATTCAATACGCCTTCTCGGGCATAAGAGTTGCTGTGTGCGCATTAGTACTAAACGCAGTTATAAAGATGGCAAAGGACAAAGTGGACACAAAGGTTAACTTGATGATCTTTATTCTAACATTTATTGCAATTGCATTTTTAAGTTTATCTCCAGTTATTGTCGTAATTATAGTTGCAGTATTTGGAATATTAATGGGGAGAAAATAATGATTAGATTAATTATAGAATTTTTAAAGACGGGACTATTTGCAGTGGGAGGCGGCATGGCCACTATACCATTTTTGCAAGATATGTCTGAGCATTATGGATGGTTTACTCAAAAGGAACTCCTCGACATGATTGCAGTATCTGAATCGACTCCTGGTGCAATAGGGATAAACTGCGCAACTTATGCAGGATATAAAGCTTATGGACTTGTTGGGGGAGTACTTGCAACAATTTCTTTAATAATTCCTGCGATAATTATAATTTTATTAATTTGTAGGGCAATGGATAGGTTTAAGAGTTCAAAAATCGTAAAGGACATGTTTGCGACACTTCGTCCTTCAACAGCGGGACTAATTCTTGGCGCAATGTTTCAAGTAATTGTTTTGACTCTTCTAAATGTGGATAAATTTAAAATGACAGGAAACATTATCGATATATTTAAGCCAATAGAGATTGCAATTTTTGCAGTATTTTTATACTTGATGATGAAGTTTAAAAAAATTCATCCACTTGTTTTTATTGCAGCAGGTGCGGTTTTGGGAGTAGTTTTAAAATTATAAAAAGTTTTGTTACATACAAAACGGATATTTAGTGCTTAAAAATGCTAAATATTAAAAATTAATTTAAATCGCAATACTTTTGGTTTATAATAGATTAAATTAATGTTTAAATGCGGAAAAATTATTAAACCCTCATGCACAGAGGCCTGGAGGTTTAAAAAAATAAATATTTACTAATTTAGGGGGACTTTAGATGAAAAAATTTCTATCCAACAGATTGCACAACGTGAAACCGTCAGGAATTAGAAAAATTAACGAGAAGACAATCGTTATGGAACGCGAAGGCAAAAAGATTTATCACTTTGAGCTGGGAAGACCTGACTTTCAAACGCCAGAAGTTATTAAAGATGCAACTATAAAGAGTATTCAAAACGGAGATGTGTTCTACACATCAAATTATGGAATACTTGAACTTAGAGAGGCAATTGCAGAAAAAATAAATAAAAATCATGATTTAGATTACAGTCCGGATGAAATTTTAATAACAGCAGGTGCGAGTGAGTCCATCTTTGACGTGTACGAGCTTCTATTAGATTATGGCGACGAAATTCTTCTTCCAAATCCATGTTGGGCAAACTACATCAACGCAACTTATATAATGGGAGCTGAGCCAAAGTTCTACACATTGGCAGAAGAAAATGACTTCCAAATAGATTTTGATGAGCTTGAAGGTTTGGTTACAGAAAAAACTAAGGCAATGGTAGTGATAAATCCATCAAACCCAATCGGATCAGTTTTTAAAAGAGAAACTCTTGAAAAGTTGGCAGAGTTTGCAGAAAGAAAAGATATTTTAATAATCGTAGATGAAATTTATAAGGACATCATCTTCGATCACTATAAACATGTTTCTTTTGCATCACTTCCAGGAATGAAAGAGAGAACAATTTTAATCGACGGATTTTCTAAGAGCTACTCAATGACTGGATTTAGACTTGCATACATTGCTGCGCCCGTTGATTTTATTAAAGAGGCAAATAAAGTTCACCAACACAACACATCCTGCGCAACATCTTTTGTTCAACACGCAGGAATCACTGCACTAAAAGAGGCAGATAGCGACGTTGAAAAAATGGTAGCAGAGTACGAAAGAAGAAGGGACTACATCTACGATAGAGTAAATAGTATTGACGGATTATCTCTTCACAAACCAGAGGGAGCATTCTACGCCTTCATAAACATGAAGGAACTTGGAGTTTCTTGTGAAGAATTCTGTGAATACTTGCTTGATGAAAAGGGAGTTGCAATAGTTCCTGGTACAGTATTTGGAAGTGCTGGAGAGGGCTTTGTAAGACTTTCTTACGCAAGCAGCATGGAAGATATTAAAAAGGGTCTCGACATAATAGAAGAGGCTTGCAAACACTTTAAAAACAAATAAAATTTTAATGACCAACTCTTATAGGTTTGGTGAACTTGTAGACAAAGCTCAAGAAATCTTATCTCATTACAGAAACTCACAATTTCATACTTTCATAAATCTGAAAAACGCAAACTCGCTTTTGCTCAGACAGTGCGTTTTTCGGGCGATTTATTTCAAGTTGTAATTTCTACAATTTCTTCCATAGGATAAGATTTCTTTAGAGCTTTATTACTTGTCATCAGTCTGACCAACTCTTGTAGGGTTGGTTTTTTTGTGCAAAAATTTAATTATAAAAACTTAAATATTTATGATATTCTATTATTAGAATAAAAAAGACATTTTATAAATCGCAGGAGGAATAATTTTGAATTATTATGAATATTTAGAGCAGGAGCTTGTGCCTGCTTATGGCTGCACAGAGCCAATTGCCATCGCTTATGCATCAGCGGTTGCAGCAAAGACTTTAGGAGTTAAACCTGAGAAAATTATAGCTAACTTATCCCCAAATATTATAAAGAATGCAAACTCTGTAAAAGTTCCTGGCACAGACGGAAGAAAGGGAATTCCAATCTCTGTTGTAGCAGGTGCATTTTTGGGAAATGCGGACAAAAAACTTGAAGTGCTTGAAGATGTGGACAAGACTAAATTATCTGATATGGATAAAAAAATTGAAGAAGGAATACTCGAGACAAATTTAGTGCGTGGAGTTGCAAATTTATACATCGAAATAATTGCAAAAAGTGGCGAAGATTATTCAAAAGTAATAATCGAAGGCGGACACACTAATATTGTATTTATAGAAAAGAATGAAGAAGTTTTGTTCAAAAAAGATTCTGTTGAAGAAGAGAAAAGTACAGTGGACTTCTCCATTGATAAGATTTTGGACTTCGCAGATAATTGTGACATAAATAGACTAAAAGAAATTCTAGATAAACAAATAAAATACAATATGGAAATCGCAGAAGAAGGTCTAAAAAACGACTATGGTGCAAACATCGGAAAGCTAATAAATAAAAATGCAGATGCACTTTATACAGAAAAATTAGTCGCTTATGCATCAGCTGCATCAGATGCAAGAATGGGTGGATCAGATAGACCTGTTGTTATAAATTCTGGAAGTGGCAACCAAGGAATTACTGTTTCAATTCCTGTAATATTGTATGCAAGAGATAAAAATATTGGAGACGAAAAACTTTACAGGGCACTTGTGTGCGCAAATTTAGTTGCTCTATACATGAAGCAGGGAATTGGAAAACTTTCAGCATACTGCGGAGCAGTTTCTGCATCAGGTGGAGCAGTTTGTGGAATCGCATATTTAGACGGAGCATCAAAAGAAGTAATCGAGGGAACACTTGTAAACACACTTGCGACAAACTCTGGAATAATTTGTGACGGAGCGAAGGCATCTTGTGCATCAAAGATTGCATCGAGCCTTAGAAATGCCTTTTTATCTTACGAACAGGCAAAATCAGGCAACACTTTTGCGCCAGGAGACGGTATTGTAAAGCCAAATATTGAAGATACGCTTCAAGTTGTGTCAAATATTGCAAAATATGGTATGAAGAAGACAGATGAAGTTATTTTATCTGAGATGATAGAGAACAGAAGTTATTTAGACGAATTTTAATTTTTAGATAGGGGAGAAAGATGAAATTATATTTAGCGGGGGCTCTCTTTAACGAGGCGGAAGTAAACCAAAGGAAGTTAGAGGGTGAAATTCTTCGAAAGAGATTCCCACAGCTTGAGATTTATAATCCAATAGATGAGCCTTTTAACGAAAATAAGGAGTCGCTTCCGACACCAGAAGAAATCTACGAAGGCGACAAGAAAGCCGTAGAAGACTGTGATATTTTCATATGCGACTTGTCCAAGGAAGACTCAGGAGTTGCAGCAGAGCTTGGGATGGCTCTATACACTGACACAAAAATAATTATCGGCATAAATTCAGACATAAGACTTACATCATCAAACAAATACGACGTGCCGACAGTTGGGATGAACCACTTTGTGCTTGGAGCAATCTTAACAAACGGAGAACTTGCAAAGAGTTTTGAAGAAGCCTGCGATATTTTGGAGAAAAAATTAGAAGAGATGTAAAATGTACAACAAATATATTTTAGAATCAAAAAATTTTGTTCCGGTAGAGAACGAGGACGACTACACTTGGCTCGAAATAATTAATCCAACAGAAGATGAACTCAAGTTTTTACTATCTGATTTTAACCTTCCAAAGGATTATATCTTTGATGTCAACGACCCCTATGAACTTCCGAGAACTGAGGGTTTAGAAGATGATAGGCCCAACCTTTTTATATTGAGCTATCCCATTAGATTATCAAACAAGGACTACATCACAAGGCCTATAGCGATAATCGTGGCAAAAGAAAAAGTAATCACAATATATAACGAAAAGTCCGATGTATTTGAAAATTTAAAATCAAACAAGTCCCACAAGGTGGACAATATTGACGAAATTGAAAACTTCGTCTTGGAGATGGCTTGGGAAATTTCAAAAGCATACATCGACTATGTGAAAATTTTAGATAAAGAAATCGACGAGCTCGAGTCTCAGACGAAGAGGTCGACAAGGACTTATCACTTGGAGAAAATAATTGCTCTTCAAAAGAGCCTCACAATTTTTCAAATGTCCATAAGAGAAAATGCGCCGGTAATAGAGAGTATCTTTGAGATGGGATATTTAGAGGAGTCCGAAAATAGAGATGATCTACTTCGCGACTTGCAGGTGGAAAATAAACAGGCGCGCGTCATGGTAGAAAGATCGACTGTCATGCTAGATAAATTATCAGAACTCTACACAAATGTAATAAACAACAACCTTAACGAGGTCATGAAGACACTCACATCAGTGACAATCTTAATGACAATACCGACAATTGTGGGAGGGATATGGGGCATGAACGTAAGGCTACCTTGGGAGAACATTCCCCACGCATTTTGGATACTTCTTTTACTTTGTTTGGTAGTTGGAATTATCACATTAATTATTTTGAAAAGGCGCGACTATTTATAATTTTTTAAAATGACTAAAGTTTAATATTTGTTTCACGAAAAGTCTCTCAATCTATATGCTAAAATTTATTATATAAAAATCCTTGACTTTTTTGCAAACAATATATTATAATACTAAACAATATAAAAAACCGTTGGAAAGAAGAGTACCTTTCTAGAATGAGTACAGAGAGCTTCGTTTGGTGAGAGAAGTGGATTTCGAAATTGGGAACATGGTCTTTTGGCTGGGAAATGTCGATAGTTAGACATTTACGGGTTCTCCCGTTACAGAGATAGGGTATGATTGTACCTGAAGAGGTTCTTATCGCGAGATAGGAATAAATTAAGGTGGTAACACGAGCACTCTCGTCCTTTAGGGGACGGGAGTTTTTTTATTTTCATTTTTATTTTCAGGAGGTTTAAGATAATGAAATTTAATGATTTGAGTTTAGATAGTTTATGTGTGCAAGCTGGTTACGAACCAAAAAATGGCGAGCCGCGAATTGTTCCAATAGTTCAGTCAACTACTTTTAAATATGACGATGCTGATGAAGTGGCGGCACTTTTTGATTTGGCAAAGGACGGTCACATGTATTCAAGAATTTCTAATCCAACTGTGGCATCTCTTGAAGAAAAGATTGCGCGCCTTGAGGGTGGAGTCGGTGCAGTTGTAACTTCTTCTGGACAAGCGGCAACTCTTTTATCAGTCCTTACGATTACAAAAGCTGGGGAAAATATCGTAGCTCTAAATAATATTTATGGCGGAACTTACACTCTTCTTGGATCAACTCTTGAAAAGTTTGGAATAAAGACGAAGTTTGTGCCGCTAAATGATTTTCAAAAATTAGAAGATGCAATAGATGATGACACAAAACTTATTTTTGGCGAGACAATAGGAAATCCCGGAGTTGAAGTTTTGGACATTGAAAGGGCGGCAGAAGTTGCTCACAAAAATAATATTCCACTAATAGTTGACAACACTTTTGCAACGCCTTATCTCGCAAGGCCCTTTGAATATGGAGCAGACATCGTTGTTCACTCTGCTACAAAATATATTGATGGTCACGCAACGAGCGTTGGCGGAATAATTGTCGACAGTGGGAACTTTGATTGGACGAGCGGAAAGTTTTCGTGTCTTACTGATGAAGATCCAAATTATCACGGCTTGAGTTACACAAAGACTTTTAAGGAGAAGGCATATATCACAAAGACTCGCGCCGTATTTTTAAGAGATTTTGGAACGACTCTAAGCCCATTTAACGCATTTCTAATGAATGTTGGAACAGAGACTTTGGCACTTAGAATGAAAAGGCACTCAGAAAATGCTCTAAAGGTTGCGAAGTTTTTGGAAGGCCATGGAAAAGTGGAGTGGGTTCACTATCCACTGCTTGAAAGTTCAGACTCCTACGAACTTGCAAAAAAATATTTAAAGAAAGGTGCAAGCGGAGTTATTTCCTTTGGAGTTAAGGGCGGAATAGATGAGACTAAGAAGTGGATTAACAGCTTAAATCTAGTTAGCCTTGTGGTTCACGTTGCAGACACGAGAAGCCACGCTCTTCACCCAGCGAGCATGACTCACAGACAGCTTAGCAAAGAAGCGCAACTTGAAAGCGGAATTTTGCCAAATATGGTTAGACTTTCAGTTGGAATTGAAGATGCAGACGACATTATAAAAGATTTGGAAGAAGCTTTTAAAGAGATTTAAAGGAGAAGAAAATGCCATTAATAATACCCAAAAATCTAATTGGTGATGAAGTTTTAAGACAAGAGAAAATTTTTACTATGGAAGAGGACAGGGCAAATTCACAGGACATAAGGCCTATAAGAATTGCAATAGTAAACCTTATGCCGAAAAAGGAAGAGACTGAAGTGCAGATTCTAAGGATGCTTACAAACTCAGCTCTTCAAATTAAAATTGACCTCATAAGGATGAATTCTTACGAAGGAAAAAACACGTCAAAGAAACATCTTGAAAAATTTTATAAAACTTATGATGAAATCAAAAATAATAAATATGACGCCATGATTGTGACGGGAGCTCCTGTTGAAACTTTGCCCTATGAAGATATAAAGTATTGGGACGAGCTAAAAAATATTTTGGACTTTGCAAAGACAAATGTGTTCTCGACAATGTTTATCTGCTGGTCGGCACAGGCTGCCCTTTACTATTACTACGGCATTAAGAGTCATGTAACTCGTGAGAAGATTTTTGGAGTGTATGAATTTAATGTGCAAAGGGACAACAAAATTTTAAAGGGCTTTGACGATTATTTTTATGTTCCTCACTCAAGACACAGCTTGGTGAAGCCTAATGATGTGAAAAAAATAAAAGACATTGACCTATTGGCGTATAGTGATGAGACGGGCGTTGCACTTGCTGCTACAAAGGACAACAGATTTATTTTCTCCTTTGGGCACTGGGAGTACGACAATGACACATTGGAAAAAGAATACTTGAGGGATTTATCTAAGGGACTTAAGATAAATATTCCAAAAAATTATTATGTTGACGACGATCCACAAAAGGAAATTCGAGTGCGTTGGAGGTCGGCTGGCAATTTATTTTTCTCAAACTGGCTAAATTACTGCGTGTACCAAGAGACACCATTTTATTTAAAAGACATTCAAAAGAAAAAAGTGTCTAAGTTTGGAGGCTCATCACTAAGCGATGCTTATAAATTTTCGAAAGTTAAGGAGATAATAAATTCTAAAGAGGATAGCGACGTAATTGTGGTATCGGCTCCCGGCAAGAGAAGTGCAGAAGATATTAAAGTTACAGATGATTTGATTGAAATTTCAAAACTAAAAAGTGAAATAAAAGAACTTGAACTCATAATAAAAAAATTGGAAAAAGAAGTAAGTGTCAAGTCTAAAAATATAAATAATTCTTTAGAAAAAGTTAAAAAGAGATTTGAAGATATTGCCTTGGATCTCGAAGTTGAAGATGATTTTAAGGATGAACTTAGAAAGACATTTGATGAAATAAAAATTTCAAATTCGAGGGACTTTATCGTGAGCAGAGGAGAATTTTTAAACGCAAAGTTAATGTCACTTTATCTCGATTACGATTTTGTTGATGCAGGGGATTTGATTAAGTTTAAAAGTTCGGGAGAACTTGACACCAAAAAAAGTGCCGAGCTAATTAGAAAAAATATTGAAAAGGGCAAGAAAGTTGTGATTCCAGGCTTTTATGGATCTGATGATAAGGGAAACATTAAAACCTTTGAAAGAGGCGGATCTGACTTTACAGGTTCAATTGTTGCTTCTGCTCTTAATTCCGAGGTCTATGAAAATTGGACTGACGTCGACGGAGTGATGAGTGATGATCCAAATAAAAACTCTAAGGCAAAGAGTTTTTCTCATCTAACTTATGATGAACTTGACGAAATAATAAAGGCTGGAGCAGGAGTTTATCAAAGGGATGCGATTAAACCTGTTAGGGATAAAAATATAAAAATAAAAGTCTTAAACACCAATAATCCAAAGTTTAAGGGAACAGAAATTTGCGATTGACGTTTAGAAAGAGACGCCATTATTAATATTTAACTTATGGGGTAGATATAAAATAAATGAGGTGACGAAATGTTAGAAGTAGGAACAAAAGCTCCAAATTTCTCTCTTAAAGATGAGAATGGAGATGTAAGAACACTTGATGAATTTAAAGGTAAAAAGGTAATTTTATATTTTTATCCAAAGGACAGCACGCCAGGTTGTACAAACCAAGCTTGTGGATTTAGAGATTTATATCCACAGTTCGAAGAAAAGGGTGCAGTGGTTCTTGGAGTTAGCAAGGACAGTGTGGAGTCACACAAGAGATTTAAGGAGAAAAACTCCCTTCCTTTTACGCTAATTTCTGACCCGGACCTTGAGGCAATTAAGGCTTATGATGTTTGGAAGGAAAAGAAATCCGGTGGCAAGACAACTATGGGAATTGTCCGTTCAACTTATTTGATTGATGAGGAAGGAACTATTGTAAAGGCCTTTGGAAAAGTTAAGGCAAAAGAAAATCCACAGGATATGTTGGGAGAAATAGAATAATAGTGTGGACTCTATAATTTAACTTATAGACTTTTTACAAAGCTCAAGAAATCTTATCTCATTACAGAAATTGGAAATTTCATACTTTCATAAATCTGAAAATCACAAACTCGCTTTAGCTCAAACAGTGTGATTTTTATGCGTTTATTTCAAGTTGAACTTTCTACAATTTCTTCCATAGGATAAGATTTCTTTAGAGTTTTGTTTTTTTATGCAAAAAATTTTTAAAAACTAACTATAGAAACATTTTCCTATGATAATGTGATAAAATAAAAGAAAGACTAACTATTAAAAGTCAAGAGGTGAAACAAAGAAAATATAAGGAATGATATTGATAAAACTGAATAAAAATAAGCATGAAAAAGTACCCTAAAGT
>NZ_JBMNPQ010000027.1:0-20406 GCF_050943655.1 Peptoniphilus sp.
AGTTATCAACAGATTTTGTTTTTGAAAAATTGTACTATTTTAGTGCAATATAGTCTTCAGAATTATAGTTTTGGTTTACAAATTTTAAATATTAATGAGATTTAATTATTAGATACTTTTAACTATTGTTAAATTTTTTGTAATTATTTGTTTAATTGCACAAAAAATTAGCATAACTTTTCAATATGCTTAAAATTCTTTTATTTAATATTAATTATACATTTATTTTTCTATGTTATCAATTGATATTCAAGTATTTTAAATAAATACAGCCATTACTATTTGGACGTCTCATAGGTTTTTATTATTACAATTAAGTTATGGTTCAAAGTATTATTTTAATGTTTTAAAATATTTTTATTTGAGAAGTTATTGAATTGTTTATTTAAGGTAATTTAGTGGAATTAGGATAGTGAATGTTTTAGGTTTTTTGTAAGGGATAAGGTTGCGTATGAAGTTTTAGATTTTTTATTATTGTGTTTTAAGTTTAAGATTTATGAATCAAGTGTTGAGGATAGGAGTCAAGACGATTAGGCTGTTTCTTCTGAAGATGCAGATCTTTCGACTTCAAAAATCCTCTCGGATTTTTTCCGCTCAAGATGACGAGTAGTAGGTGGTTTAGTTAATATGATGGGGCTGTTCCGAACGATCGTGATGACGAGCAGTCGACAACAGCGAGTGTAGACAATTTCGTTAAGGTATCAGGAAAAGACCATTTCCAACGTCATCCTGAGCGGAGAAGGAGCACAGCGACGACGAAGTCGAAGGATCTGTAGAGTCGCGGGAGCGATGTGTTGTCGTTTTAGTGATACAGAGTTTAGGAGTCCTCCTTTAGGCTATTTCTTTAAGACGATGAGGCTGTTCCTCCTAAAGGTGCAGATCTTTCACCCTTTCGGGTACACGGCGACTCGAGCAATGCTCTCGCTCAATATGACGGATGTAGACGTTGTGACTTAAACTAATCTTTACCCTATATTATCTTCACATCAAGTAGCAAGACTACTCCAACAAAAAAGGACTACCGATCACTCGATAATCCTTTATACTCATATTTAGTTTTTAAAACTGTGCACTGGTGCTGGTATTTTGCCACCTCTATTTGCGAAAGCTTCGCAGCTACCTTCGTGCACTGGCATTATTGGTGCTGAACCCAACAGTCCTCCGAAGTGTGCTTCTTCGTTTACGTCTTTTCCTATTACTGGAATTATTCTAACGGCCGTTGTCTTGTTGTTTATTATTCCAATCATGGCCTCGTCGGCAATCATCGCTGTTATTGTTGAGGCTTTTGTGTGACCTGGTATTGCAATCATGTCAAGTCCAACGGAGCAGACTGATGTCATTGCTTCCAGCTTATCAAGTGTAATCTTTCCACTTCTTGCTGCTGCAATCATTCCCTCGTCTTCACTTACTGGTATGAATGCACCGCTTAGTCCTCCTACGTGGTTGGATGCCATGATTCCGCCTTTTTTCACCGCGTCGTTTAAAAGTGCAAGGGCAGCTGTTGTTCCGTGGCCTCCCACTGTTTCGATTCCAATTTCTTCTAGGATTCTTGCGACGGAATCTCCAATTGCTGGTGTTGGTGCAAGTGAAAGGTCAATTGTTCCAAATGGGACTCCAATTTCTTTTGCAACTTCTCCACCGATAAGTTCTCCAAGTCTTGTGATTTTAAAGGCAGTTTTCTTTATTACTTCGGAAAGTGTGTTGAAATCCTTACCTCTAACTTTTTCTATTGCATATTTTACAACGCCAGGACCAGATACCCCAACGTGAAGGACTGCATCGCCCATTCCCACGCCGTGGAATGCTCCTGCCATAAATGGATTGTCTTCAACTGCATTTGCAAATATTACGAGTTTTGCACAGCCGATTGAGTCGCTGTCCTTAGTTTTTTCTGCAGTTTCTACTATTATTTCTCCCATTAGTTTTGCGGCGTCCATGTTAAGACCCATTTTTGTGTTGCCCACATTAATTGATGAGCATACATAATCTGTTGTTGAAAGGGCCTCTGGTATTGATCTTATTAGTTTTTCGTCAGCTTCTGTCATTTCGCCCTGAACTAGTGCAGAAAATCCTCCAATAAAGTCCACGCCAATTTCTTTTGCAGCTTTATCCAAAGTTTTGGCATACTCTACATAATTGTCGTCTCCACTTGCTCCTGCTATTAGTGCAATTGGTGTTACTGAAACTCTCTTGTTTACTATTTCAACTCCATATTTTTTTCCGACTTCATCTGCTTTTTTTACTAAGTCCTTGCCCAAAGTTGTTATTTTATTGTAAATATTTTCGCGTGTTTTTTCTCCGTTGCTGTCGATACAATCGAGTAGCGAAATTCCAAGAGTCACCGCTCTTATATCAAGATTTTCTTCGTCGAGCATACGGACAGTTTCCAAAATTCTATTTTTATCCATATTCTTCTCCAATTAAATTTGATGCATCTTGTCGAATATTCCTTGGTGTTGAACTCTTATAGAAAGTCCAAGTTCATCGCCTAGCTTTTCATAAGCGTCAACAACTTCAGGAAACTCTGCATTCATTTTTGACAAGTCCACAACTACAATCATTGTAAAATAATCGTCCAATATTGTTTGTGTAATGTCTATGATGTTTAAGTTAAACTCTACCATCTTCTTTACGACTTCATATACAATCCCAATACGGTCGATACCAACTACTGTAATAACTGCTCGCATAAAGCACCTCCATAAAAATTAATCTTATTATACCATAATTTAGTGCGTTGGAGGGATGCTGTTTAATTTTATGCCTTAACTATCTCTTTTCAAAATAAAAAAGATCGGACTATGCCGATCCTTGTTCTTATTTTTATTTATCTATCTGTGCGACTTGCTTCCATTATTTCGTAGTAAGCCCAGTGGTTTTTGTTTAAGTCCTTGTACTCTTTAAACATTCTGCTGTCTTTTTTATCTATTTTTCTATCGAATAATCTATTTAACATAGTTGCGATTTCTGCTCTTGTTATTTCTCTATCTGGTTTAAAGGTGCCGTCTTCGTAGCCTTTTATTCTGCCGTTGCCAAAGATTTGCCCTATTGCAGCTTCGTATTTGTGGCCTGCAATGTCCTTAAATGGTGCTTTTGCGTCATTCTTTTTGTCAATGTGAGATATCATCTGTGCAAGTTCTGCCCTTGTTATGTTTTCGTTTGGTCTAAAGTGCTCTCCCATTTTTTCTTCTAGGATTCCAGCACTATATGCTGCACTTAAATATGAGTTAAACCATCCATTTCCATCGGCATAAATTTCTTTTGACTTATCTTGTGAATATCCCATTAGTCTTGCTATCATTGCAACAGCCTCTGCTCTTGTTACATTGGCATCTGGCCTTATTGTTCCGTCACCATAGCCCATTAGATATGATGACTTTCTTGAGTCTCTTTTTGTTTCTTTGGCAATATTTTTATTATTATTTTTTAATTCTTTTTTGTCTTGACGTTTTTTGTCGTCTTTTTTGTTTTTATTTTTATTAATTTTTTTGTTTTCTTTTTTAATTTCGTTCTTGTTGTTGTTTTTGTTGTTATCTTTTTTGTTGTCTTCTTTGTTGTCTTTGTTATTGTCTTTTTCGTTGTTTTTATTGTCGCTATCTTTTTTGTTGCCTTTGTTATCTTCTTTTTTGTTTTCTTTTCTAATAACTTTTTTGGCTACTAATTCCTCTTTTGAAATTTTATCTGTGGAACCATCTTGATATAGGATAGTTACATTTCCAAGGTCATCAACATTTACATTTGTACCTTGTGGGAATTTATTTAGTGCTAAAATTTTATTTTTTACTTCTTCTCTTTCGACGTCTGTTAGCTTATTTAAGTCTAAAACCAAAACTTTGTCTTTTGGAATAATTACATCTGTTTTGTCGCTTGTATTTGCTTTTACAGTTACTGGAATTTCTTTTTCAATGAACCCAAGCGTAGATCTTGAAAAGTCCTGATAAAAATAAGTTACTGTTAGTTTTATCTGTCTTTCTTTTTCACCTTTTCTCCAGTCAGTAATGTTAGCAGTTCCAACTAATCTGCCGTCACCTGCTATGCTAAGTCCGTAAGATGAAGATGTTGAAGCAAGGTCTAACTTACCTTTTAGTAGAAGAGCAATTGTGTTTTTTGGTACAGGTTTGCCGTTTTCTACTTTCAAGTCGTCAACTACTTTTATGTCAATATCTCCTGGAGTTTGGTCTGTTATTTTGTTTGAATTTTTACTTTGTACAGTTACGACAAGGTTGTAGCTTCTACGACCAATATCATTTTGGTTTGTAATTATTATCTCGTCATTTTCTTTTAAATTTATTGAATCAGGTATAGGAACTAAAATATATTTTTCTCCATTTATAATTTCTGAATCTAAATTAGTTACTTGTAAGCCTTCAACAATGGTCCATGTTCCAGATAATCCAATTATTATAGGATTTGCTCTTGGGAATTTTACATTTATATATTCCACAACTCCCTCAATTTCTTTAATTTTTAGAAATTTGTCGCCCTCGAAAACATCTTGTGCAAAGGGGTCTGGAACACTTTGTGTATCTATTCCATCTTCCAAGCCATCTGCCATTTTAGTTTCAACATTAACTATATCTCGTTCAATAAATTTTAAGTTAGCATCAGTCTCGCCAAGATTTGTATTAGCACTTGCAAATACTGGTGAAAAAAATAAAGTGAAACCTATCACGCAGGAAACAAAACCGATTGATAATTTTTTCATGCCATATTTTGGACACTCCTTAGCATTTTCTTGTGCTATAACTTGTTTAATTTTTTTGAATCTTTCCATAAATCACCTTCTATTTTTTTGTTGTTTTTATTATAAATAATAACTATTACTTTTAGCAAGAATTATTTTTTGGGTTTTTATTACTTTTTTATTACAGGGTTGTGGTTGTGGTGTTGGAGTCTTATAGAGTGAGTGAGTTAGTAGGGCTATGGTTTTTTATATTGTGTGAAGAACACCATCGCAGACGGAGCATGAGGAGCAATCGAACGGATCTGTAGGGTTGTGGGAGCGATTTGTTTTCGGTTTTTCTAATACCCAAACTCGTCATCCTGAGCGGAGACGAATGCGAAGCATGAGGCGCAGTCGAAGGATCTGTAGGGTTATGGGAACGATGTGTTTTCGTTTTGATTTGAAAGTGTTCTGAAGTCTCTCCTTTAGGTTATTTCATTAAGACGATTAGGCTGAATCTCCACAAGGTACAGATCTTTCGACTTCAGAAAATTCTTGTGAATTTTCTTTCGCTCAAGATGACGGGAGAGAGGTTATTTAATTAAAACGATTAGACTGTTTCTCCACAAGGTGCAGATCCCTCGGCTGTCGCTCGGGATGACGGTAAGAAGTTGGTGACATATGTATAAACATCGCTCGATGACTTTGCAGACTCTTCGACTCGCTTCGCTCGCTCTGAATGACGGGGTGTAGAGGTCATGGCTCAAATAGGTCGTTACTGTGCCTATAAGTTATCTATCTTATGTGAAAAACAACTTTGCGGACGTCATCCTGAGCAAGGAAAATTTATTTTCCGCGTCGAAGGATCTGTAGGGCTTTGGGAACGATGTGTTGTCGTCTTAAAACGACAGAAGTTTGATGTAATTTTCTCCTTTAGGTTATTTCATTAAAACGATTAGGCTGTTTTTCCACAAGGTACAGATCCCTCGGCTGTCGCTCGGGATGACAGGAAGAAGGCGGTGACATATGTATAAACATCGCTTGATGACTTTGCAGATTCTTCGACTCGCTTCGCTCGCTCTGAATGACGGAGTGTAGAGGTCATGATTCAAATAGGTAGTTACTGTGCCTGTAGTTTATTTATATTATGTGAAAAACAACTTCGCGGACGTCATCCTGAGCAAGGAAAATTTATTTTCCGCGTCGAAGGATCTGTATGGTTGTGGGAGCGATGTGTTGTCGTCTTGAAACGACAGAAGTTTGAAGTCTCTCCTTTAGGTTATTTCATTAAAACGATTAAGCTGTTTCTTCAGAAGGTGCAGATCCCTCGGCTGTCGCTCGGGATGACGATAGAGAGGTTTTCTAGTCAAGACGATTAGGCTGAATCTCCAGAAGGTACAGATCTTTCGACTTCAAAAATCCTAAAGGATTTTTTCCGCTCAAGATGACGGGAAGAGGTGACGACAAATACTTAGGCTGTTTCTCCACAAGGTGCAGATCCCTCGGCTGTCGCTCGGGATGACGACAGAGAGGTTTTCTAGTCAAGACGATTAGGCTGAATCTCCGGAAGGTACAGATCTTTCGACTTCAAAAATCCTAAAGGATTTTTTCCGCTCAAGATGACGGGAATAGGTAACGACAAGTGCTTATGCTGTTTCTCCAGAAGGTACAGATTCTTCGACTCGCTTCGCTCAATCGTGGTGACTGTGTATGTGGATCATTTGATGTTTAAATTTTTATCGTGCCATAATTCTTTCTAAATTCTTATAAATAGAAAAAAGGATATGTCAGGGGAACGTTACTTGGCCTAGCGGCCTTGAGCGGTTCCTCTGACATACCTTTTTTCGTTTAATTTAATTTTATTTTATTTTTTAGTTCTCTGTAAGTCTTTATAGTCAAAACGATTTGGTTGTTTCTCCAGAAGGTGCAGATCCCTCGACTGTCGCTCAGGATGACGATAGAGAGGTTTTCTCGTCAATACGACGAGGCTGTTTCTCCGGAAGGTGCAGATCCCTCGGCTTTCACTCTGAATGACGGAGTGTAGTGGTCATAATTCCAATAGGTCGTTACTGTGCCTATAGTTTATCTGTCTTAAATGAAGAACACCATCATTAATGTAATCCAGATAGATTATTTCTCCATACAAAAAAGATCGGAATAATCCGACCTTATTTGCTAATTTTAACTTCCGAAAATTTACACCAAAGCCTTGTTTATTTTCTCCGTCTTTGGTTCTTTTGTTTCTTCTTTTGAGATTATATCTTTTACTTTCATAAGTCTTGTGATATTTGCTCTCTCGTTTTCGTCAAGCCTTGCTCTTATATATTTTATTGTGTCTTGAAGATCGGGTATTGTCTTGTACTCCAAGGCATTTACTCTTCTTCTTGTTTTTTCTATTTCGTCTGCCATAAGCTGAGCTGATTTTTCTTTTTGTGCAAGTTCTAAAAGCTCGTCCATTACTTCTGTAAGGTTTTCTATGGCTTCGTCAAGGTCTGCTGTTGTCTGTGCGTATCCGTATGGATATTTTGATGCTTCTTCAGATATTTTTTCTGTCTTAAATTTCATCTCTGGCACATTTACAGACATTACGTTTTTGATTTCGATGTCAACTAAAGTCTTCATCGTTGGAAGAGATACTGCTTCTTCAAGCATTTGTGGGCTCATTGATGCTGATGCCATTAGAAATGCTTTAAAAGCGTCCTGTAGTTTTTCTTCAACTTCTTCTCTTAGCTTTTTGTTTTCTTTTATAAGGTTAATGAATTGCCTCATGAGCTCGTCTTGCTTGTCTTTAAGAAGTTTGTGACCTCTTGTTGATGTTTCAAGTCTGCCCTTTAGTATGGTCAAATTCATTCTTGTGGGATTTATATTTAGTTTAGCCATTATAATCCCTCGTTTTCTAATTCTTCTTCCTCAATTTTTTCTGTTTCTTCTTTTGCAAATTCGTCTAAATTACTTGCATCGTCTTTTTCTTTATTTTCTTTGTAATATCTTTCGATTAGACTATCGTCGATTCTCTTTAGTTCTCTCTTTGGTATTAGTCCAAGTAATTCCCAACCGATGTCAAGTGTCTCTTCGATTGATCTATTTGTTTGGAAACCTTGAGATACATATTTTTCTTCAAATTTTTCGGCAAATTTTGCAAAAGCTTTGTCAGTTTCTGTCAGTGCAGTTTCACCAAGGATTGCAGATAATTCTTTTGCCTCTTTACCTGCAGTGTATGCTGCATAAATTTGGTTCATTGTATCTGCGTGGTCTTCACGAGTCTTGCCCTTGCCGATACCTTTATCTTTAAGTCTTGATAGTGAAGGTATGGCATTAATTGGTGGCTCAAGACCTTGTTTATATAGTTCTGTTGAAAGAATTATTTGTCCTTCTGTGATATATCCTGTAAGGTCAGGGATTGGGTGAGTGATGTCGCCCTCTGGCATTGTAAGGATTGGAATTTGTGTTATTGATCCATTTCTGCCCTTTATTTTTCCAGCTCTTTCGTATATTCCTGCAAGGTCAGTGTATAGATAACCTGGGTAACCACGTCTTCCTGGTACTTCTTTTCTTGCTGCAGATACTTCACGAAGTGCTTCGGCATAATTTGTCATGTCTGTCAAAATTACAAGCACGTGCTTGTCTTGTTCAAAGGCAAGGTATTCTGCACAAGTTAGTGCCATCTTTGGTGTTGCAAGTCTTTCGATTGCCGGGTCATCGGCAAGGTTTATAAATAAAACTGATCTATCTATGGCGCCAGTTTTTGTAAGGTCGTCGATAAAGTACTGAGCCTCTTCAAAGGTAATTCCCATTGCCGCAAATACTACTGCGAAGTCTCCACCAGAAAGTACTGTGGCTTGACGTGCAATTTGTGCTGCAAGCTCGTTGTGTGGAAGTCCTGCTGCAGAAAATATTGGAAGTTTTTGTCCCCTAACAAGTGTGTTAAGCCCGTCAATTACAGAAATTCCTGTTTGAATAAATTCTGATGGGAAGTCACGAGACACTGGGTTTATTGCTGTACCGTTGATGTCTATTTTTTCTTTTGGAATAATTTTTGGTCCGCCGTCCATTGGTGTTCCAAGTCCGTCAAAGACTCTACCAATCATGTCTGGAGATACTCCAAGTTCTAGAGGTTTGCCCAAAAATCTTACATTTGTGTCTTGTAAGTTGATTCCACTTGAGCCTTCAAAAATTTGAACCATGGCCTTGTCACCTTCGATTTCGATAACACGACCACGTCTTCTCTCTCCAGTTTGAAGTTCAATATCTACTAGTTCTTCGTAGGTAACTCCTTCGACGCCTTCTACAGCCATAAGAGGGCCAACTACTTCTGTGACTGATTTATATTCTTTAAGCATCTTCTTCGGCACCTCCTACTTCTAATTTTTTAAGTGACTTATCAATTTCTTCTTTTATGCTGTCAATTTCTTCTAATTTTTCATTGTCGACGTATTTCATTCTGGCAATACTCTCTTTAACATCAAGTCCTTCAATTTCGTTAAAGTATGCACCATTATCTAGTGCTTCCAATGATTTGTCGTAGAAATAAAGTATAGTGTCTAGCATCTTGTATTGTTTTTCTAGCGGACAGAATGTGTCAACGTCGTGGAAGGCATTTTGTTGCAAAAAGTCCTCTCTTATTGACTTTGTAATGTCAAGTTTTAGTTGGTCAACTTCAGAAAGTGTGTCACGTCCAACTAGACGCACAACTTCAAGTAGTCCAATTTCTTCTTGCAATAGTGCCATAGCTCTTTTTCTGTGTTTAGAAAAGCCTTCTTTTACATTTTCGTCTAAATATTTATCAATCTTTGACTGATATAGTGAGTATGAATCTATCCAGTTAATTGCTGGGAAGTGACGTTGATAAGAAAGGTCGTAGTCAAGCTTCCAGAATATTTTTACAATTCTAAGAGTATTTTGTGTAACTGGTTCAGAAATATCTCCTCCTGGAGGCGATACCGCACCGATTACTGAAAGAGCTCCTTCTCTTTCTTCTTTGCCGTTTACTATTACACGTCCTGCTCTTTCGTAGAACTCTGCAATTCTTGATGCAAGGTATGCTGGATAACCTTCATCACCAGGCATCTCTTCCAAACGTCCACTCATTTCACGAAGAGCCTCTGCCCAACGTGATGTAGAGTCTGCCATCATGGCAACAGAATATCCCATATCGCGGAAATATTCTGAAATTGTAATTCCTGTGTAGATAGATGCTTCACGGGCAGCTACCGGCATATTAGATGTGTTTGCGATTAAAACTGTTCTCTCCATAATGGACTTGCCAGTTACTGGGTCAATTAGTTCTGGAAATTCCATCAGTACGTCAGTCATTTCGTTTCCACGTTCTCCACAACCTACATACACAACGATTTGTGCATCGGCCCACTTAGCAAGTTGGTGTTGTACTACAGTTTTTCCTGAACCAAAGGGTCCCGGTATTGCCGCAGTTCCTCCCTTAGTTATAGGGAAAAATGTATCTATAACTCTTTGTCCTGTAACTAGAGGTTCTTTTGGGTCAACTTTTTTTGCATAAGGTCTGCCTCGTCTTACAGGCCATTTTTGCATCATAGTAAGTTCTTTGTCGCCGTCTTTTGTTTCTAGGACTGCAACTGTATCAACTACTGTAAAGGATCCACTTTCAATACTTTTTAGTTTTCCATCTACGCCATTTGGCACCATGATTTTATGTGTAACTACATCAGTTTCTTCAACTGTTCCAATTACATCTCCAGCTACAAGTTCATCTCCAACTTTTGCAACTGGAACAAATTCCCATTTCTTTTCTCTATTTAAGGGGTTTACTGTAACTCCTCTTCTTAAAAAGTCTCCGGCTTCGTCTTTTAACATTTCAAGAGGTCTTTGAATTCCGTCAAACATCTCTTGCAACATCCCAGGTCCAAGTTCAACAGAAAGAGGTGCTCCTGTAGTATAAACGTCATCTCCAGGCCCAATTCCAGTTGTCTCTTCATAAACCTGAATAGAAGCTTTATCCCCTCTCATTTCTATAACTTCTCCTATTAATTTATCCTTAGATACTTCTACCACGTCGTAGACATTGGCATCTTCCATGCCCTCTGCCACAACAAGTGGTCCGGATACTTTAATTATCTTTCCTGATTTCAATAAAGCTCCTCCTTAAAATATATTGGCTCCTACTGCCTTTTCTGCGTTCTTGTTTAGTTTTTCCATTCCAATTCCGAGGCTGCCTTTGTTAGATGGTATTAAAATAATTGCTGGTACAAGGCGCGCGTCGTATCTATCGATAGTGTTTGGAATTTTGGCAGCTAATTCTTCTGTAACAAATATTACTCCATAGTCCTCTTTTGCAAGTTTATCTATAGTAGCTCTTGCATGATCTTTTTCATAAGATACAAATACATCGACTCCCACTGCTTTAAAGGAAAGGACTGAGTCTTTATCTCCAATTACTGCAATTTTATACATAATTATCACGCAACTTTCCTCTGATAAATTCTTTGTCGAGTCCATTTAACTTTGCAACTAAAACTATTCGTAGATTTTTGATTTCCATTTCCTTTGCAAGTGCAAATGCAAAAATTACTTCAGGACCAAAGGTAGTGTATTTAACTTCCTTTATTAAATCTACAAAGAAATTGTCCATTTCAAGTTCAAAATCTGTAAGAGTTCCCTTTTCTTTGTAATTTTCAAGGCCCTTCTTGACATATTTATAAACTTCAAGCTTCTTTAGAGTTTCGCTTTCGCCTACATCAGCTTTTAGAAGGTAGTAGTAGGAATCTTTTGCAATATTTCCTCCGTCAATTAGAACTTTGGATAAATATTCACTTCCTTCTCCCTCTGCCTTTACTCTAAGAAGTGTCCTTATATTAGTGAAGTCGATTAAGTTTTTTGCATATCTTATAAATAAATCAACTTCTGATTTTTCTGCAATTTCAAGTAACTCTTTAAAATACTCTTTGTCGAGATACACATCAATTATCTGTGGATTTTTTGTATCTTCGTAAAGCTTTTTAGCTTTTAAAAGCGTTTCTTCGTACTTATCTTTTGAAGACTCTTTTTGAAATACTTCTCTAAAGCCCTTTATATCAAAATCGCCTACATCGACATAAATGTGAGTAAAATCTTCTTTTTCAATTTCTTCTTTAACTAATACTTTTAAGTTGTGATAAAAATATTTTAAGCTCACCATATCAACTGGTGCGCTTTCAGGAGAAAGTTCATAAAGCATTCTGTAGGTATTTACAAGTTCTTTAGAAAGCATCTGTTCATATTTTGTAGGAGAGGTAAGTTTATTTATATATTCGTTATAAACTGTATCCGATAAAGCTCTAAGCGTATCTTCCAGTGATTCTTGTTCGGCAAGTCTAATAAAGTTTTCACTCTTTAGAAGCTTTTTTTCCTGGATTCTTATGCGAGTTGAACTTTGGATAAATTTATTTCTATCCATAAATTACCTCCTAATCCTTAAAGAGTTCTTCTGCTAAATATTTTTCTAAATCCTCTCTAGAAGATTCTAAAACATATTCAAAGTCTCCATTGTAGAGGATATTTCCCTTATGGAGCTTAAATCCATTTTCTACATCTTTATCTGAAATTTTAACTCCAAGGCCAGCTGATTTGACAGCTTCTTTGTATCTTTTTGGAACTTCGAGTTCATCATCTTCAGATAGTGTTACATCTTTTAAATTATTTTTTACATATGAAATAAAGTCTTCTTCACTTAAATTTTCAAGTTCCTTTAAAACTTCATTTAGTAGTTCTTGTACTTTTTCTTGTTTAGCTGAAATTATCATATCTCTGGCTTTTAACTTTGCTTGAGATGTTGAACGTGCGAGAATTTTATTTCTCTCATTGCGAGTGTCTCTATAAATCTGCGCAACTTTCTTGCGTCCTTTTTCCTTACCATCTTCAATGATTTCATCTCTTCTTTCTTCAGCCACCTTGATGATAACATCAGCCTTATTTTGTGCATCGTCTGTAATTTTAGCTAATATGTTATCTAATCCCTTCATAGTATCACCTATGCTCTAAATAGGATAAAGAAAGAAATTGCAAAAGCTAGAATTGCATAAAGCTCAACCATTACTGCAAAGATAATACCCTTTGCTTGTTGTTCTTCGTTTTTAGCTAGAATGTTTATACCTGCAACAGATACTTTACCTTGTGCAATTGCAGAAATAAGTCCTGCAAGACCTATTACAGCACCACTAGCCATGTACATAAATCCTGTATCTACAGGAGTATCTACTGATAATCTAAATAAAATAAATAGTCCGATTACGAAACCGTAAAGTCCTTGTGTACCTGGTAGAAGTTGAAGTACTAGAGATTTACCAAATTTTTCTGGTTCATCGATTACAACTCCTGCGGCAGCTTCCCCTGCCATTCCTACTCCTTTGGCAGATCCAGCACCTGCAAGTGCAACTGCTAAGAATATTCCAATTGATCCCATCATTAATCCGCCATATTGTGAAATTAATTCATTAAACATATTTTCCTCCTAGTCTATATTAAAATAATCTGATTTTTCTATCATTTTTTCAAAAGGTATGCCTCCACCTTCGTAGAACTTGTTAAACATCTCTACATAAGTTAGCCTTGCTGTATGAACATAGGCTGATAGGTATGAAAGAAATGCGTTGAACAGTTGGAAGGCAACAAATACAACTATTGCAAAAATTTTGCCTATAATTCCTGAGCCAAAAAGCATTCCGGCAATCATGTTAATTGCAAGTCCCAAGAAGGAACCTGATAATACAAGTGCCATAAGTCTTAGATAAGAAACGAAATCTCCAAGATAAGATGTAATACCATATAGAGAATAAATTCCCCATCCAATTTTTCCTGCTGTAGACTTTTCATTACGTCCACCAGTGGCTACAATTCCAATCATTCCAAGTATCATAACTATCAAAAATACTTTTTTATAAGGTGCAAGTGCTGCAATTGGTCCGCCAAGTAGCATTCCAATTATACCTATAAGTGACATGTACCAAAATCCAACATCATAAAGTGCATCTTTTGGTTTTCCATCTCTAATATTCATATATGCCTTGATTCCAAGTGCGAAGAAAATATGAATACCACCTAGTATTAGTGAAATTATAACTAGTAATGTTGAGTCCTCTGCGGGGTCTATTAAACTTGGCAGTTCAATAATTCCGCCAAAGAACGAACCAAATATTACACCAAATATTATTGTCGATATGGACAAATAATTAAAGAATTTTAAAAATCTTCTTTTTGATTCTGTCAAATTAAATTTCTTAAGTGCAATTAATGTTCCCAAAAATACTAATAAGCCGTAACCAAAGTCCCCGACCATTATTCCTGCAAATATAAAATAAAAAGGTGCAAAGAATGGTGTTGGGTCAATTTCATTGTACCTTGGCATTGCATACATCTCTGTCATTAGCTCAAACGGGCTGACAAAGGAATTGTTTTTTAATAAAATTGGAACTTCTTTTGAGTCTTTTTCAGCATCTTCGGCGCTTAGATAATAATTTTCGCCGCAAACTTTTTTAATCTCGTTCTCAAATTCTTTTAATTTATTTTCCGGCACATAACCTTCGATTAAATCAAGCTCTGCTGTCTTTAGGAATTTTTCCTGTGACATAATCTTGATTTTTTCGTTTCGATAAAATTCATAGGTTATTTTAAAATCTTCTAAATATTTTACATATTTTTTTAGTTTTTCATCAATTTCTTTATTCTTTTCAAAAAGAGCTTCTTTTCTTTTTTCGTAAGAGTTTATCTCTTCTGCCACGGCTTTTTTTGCCTTTATATTTACATTTGTAAATCCATAAGTCGCAAGCAATTCTTTGATATCATTTTCAATAGATGAGTCCGATATAATTAGGTAGTAATAATAATTTTTATCTTGTGAAACTCTATCGATATATGAAAGCTCAAGTTTTGAAATATCCTCTTCAAATTCTAATGCGTATTTAGATGAGATGGTTCCAGTGTAAACATTTACAGCTCTAATGCTTTCCAAATCTTTTATTGGAGATTCTATTTTCTTCCAAGGTCTCAACTCTTCTATTTTGGAGTCGATATTTTGTACTTCACTTTTGTTCTTATCTTTTTCTCCTAATAATTCTTTTATTTCTCCATCTATCTTTTCAAAAGGAAAACTCAAGGCGCGTTCTTCTAAGCTTTCTAGACTTATGTCTTCGACGCCCTCTTTTAAACTTTTGATCAAACTTTCTTTTTCTTTAAACGTAAGTAAAAGATCAATGTCGTCTTTAGATCTTTTCACCTTAGAGTCAATTTCAATAAGTTCTTCAGATGATCTTGGTCTTGTAAAATCTTCATCTACTTCATCGAAATTAGTTTCTACAAGATGCACATAATTAAACTTTTGAAATCTATCTAAAAGCTTTTTCCTATCTTCATCAAAAGTAAAGAGGCTAAATTTTTTCATTTTAACTATTGCCATTATTATTCACAATCCTCTCCACCACTGATTTTATCGATTCGCGGGCCTTATCGTCAGAGAAACTAAAGGATTTTTCAATTTCTCTTTTTGCTTCTTCAATAATCGGCTGGCTGTCCTTTTCGCCTTTTATCTTTGCTTTTTCCAATATTGTCTCGCGGTTTTCTTGGGCCTGTTGAATGAATTTATCATAGGCCTCTTTGGCATCGACCTTAGCAGACTCAATAATCTCCTTGGATTTTGAGTTCGCATCATCAATGATTTTTTTAGCATCTGCCTCAGAGTCTTTTACTCTTTTAACAGCATCTGTTGACACCAAATCACCCCCTATAAAGAACTAAATTAATTATATCACTAATATATATTTAATAAAAGAATATCCTTAAAACTTATTAATAGACTAAAAGGATATTCTAAAAATGTGATATAAGGTTAACTAAATAATTGTTAACCACGGATAGATATTTTATACCCAAATTATCGTCCTTTTATTTATGAAATTTCAACTTAGCTTATAAATTATTGACATATAGAAAATAAAAAACAGCTGGATTTCTCCAACTGTCAAATAATTAAAAAAATAGCAAAGCTCTAAAGAAATCTTATCCTATGGAAGAAATTGTAGAAAATTCAACTTGAAGCAAATCGCCCGAAAATCACACTGTTTGAACGAAGTGAGTTTGTGATTTTCAGATTTGCAAAAGTATGAGATTTTCCAATTTCTGTAATGAGATAAGATTTCTTGAGCTTTGTCTATAGCATAACAGTTTTAAAAAAACCAACTGTCAAATGATTACATCTTTCTTTCGCGCCTAGATCTATCTAGTGGCATGTACTTCTTTTCTTTGTCGATTACTTCTTGTTTTAGCTCCACAATTTTTATTCCAGGATCTTCTCCCATGTCAAGAATAACCTTGCCGTTTGGCTCAACTACAAGAGAGTGAGCGTATGCATTTCTTGAAAGTCCCTCGTCGCGCGCCATTGCAGGTGTCACAATATAGACCTGATTATCAATTGCCCTAACTCTATTTAGAACATGATAAGCGCTCTCTCCCGTTCTTAGTGAAAAAGTTGAAGGCACAAATATAGCCTCAGCTCCCAAGTTCTTTAGAGCTTCAAACATCTCATTAAATCTAAGGTCAAAGCAGATGGCAAGCCCAAAGTTTCCATACTCTGTTTCAAACACTCCAAGGCTTTTTCCTGCTGTAATCGTATCGGATTCGGAAAAACCTTCAATGTCGAAGAGATGAATTTTTGAATAGGCATGAATTTCTTCGCCCTCTCTATTAAAAACGAAGGCTCTGTTATAGACCTTATCTCCCTTTCTTATTGGAATAGATCCACCAACTAAATAGACGTCGTTATCTATTGCGGCCTTTTGCATTGCAAGATAGCTTTTGCCCTTTTCTTCTTCAGCAAAAACTGGAAAATATGAATTTTGATAAGGGCAGTTCCACATCTCAGGAAGTGCAACTACATCTGCACCAAGTTCTGCGGCTCTTTTAACTTTATCGACCATATTGGCGATATTTTCATCTTTATCATCAGTCGCTTTTAGCTGTACAACTCCAACCTTAAAATCTTTCATATTTCCTCCCTAAATCAAATAATATTAAAAATTCCGAGTATTAAAATTAATGTACCAAGTATTATTCTGTAAATTCCAAATGGAATAAAGTCGTGTTGTCTAATATACCCCAAAAATTTCCTTATAACCACAATTGCAACGATATAAGAAACTACTCCTCCAAGTATAATTAAAAACCATTGCCATGCACTTAGGGCAAAGCCCATTTTTATAATTTTAAGAGTTGTAGCTCCAAGCATTGTTGGAACTGCCAAGTAGAATGAAAACTTTGCAGCACTTGTTCTAGAACATCCAACGATCATCGCCCCAATTATTGTTGCAGCAGAACGTGAAGTTCCAGGAACCATTGCGAGACACTGAAAAAATCCGATGGCAAGGGCAGTCTTTAGTCCTATGTCATCAAGTGTTTCATATTTAAAAACTTTATTCTTATTTCTCTTTTCCATAATTATAATTACAATTCCATAAAACACTAGAGCTATTGAAACTGTAGTTGTGTTGAAGAGATAGGCATCGATTAAATCGTCGAGCAAAAATCCAAATACTGCAGCAGGAAGAAATCCCACAATTATTTTTGCAATAAGACGCATTGTCGCCATGTCTCTATATTTAAATTTCTCTTTAAAGCTTAGAGAATTAAATTTTTCTTCACCAATTTCCGGCACAAGTTTTTCCTTGGCAATTGGATTTATGTCGTAAAAATATAAGTAGACAACTGCCAAAATTGCGCCAAGCTGTATAATTACGTTAAAGGCGTTAGAAAATGCCTGTGGCTCAAGTGTTATAAATGAGTTTGCTATAATCAAATGTCCTGTTGATGATACAGGCAAAAACTCCGTAAGTCCTTCAATAATTCCAAGTATAATAACTTTTAAAATATCTATCATATCAACCTCCGTCATTTATTATAACATTTTTTTAAGATTATAAATAAAAGAACGGATTTTTTTGCATAGAAAAAGGAAGAACCAAAGTCCTTCCCCATAGATTATTTTCTCATTAAATAATTATATGTAGATAGTGCCGCCGTTGCACCACTACCCTCTGCAATAACTATTTGTTTATATAGTGAGTCTGTGCAGTCACCTGCAGCATAAACTCCATCTATATTAGTCTCACCTGCGGCATTTGTGATTATCTCACCGCGTTCGTTTTTATCTAAATTTTTTGCCCAATCAGTTATCGGCACAAGTCCAACTTGTATGAAGCATCCTTCTATATCTTTTTTAATTAATTTCCCATTTTCACGATCTTCATATTCAATACTTTCTACTTTTCCATTTCCTTTTAAAGCCGTCGTCCTTGCGTTTGTGATAACTTCTATATTTTTAATTTCCTTTAGTTTTTCTTGGAGCACATCATCTGCATTAAGATGCGGCAAAAATTCAAGTAAAATTACTTCTTCTGCCATATTTGAAAGGTCAATTGCAGACTCAACGCCTGAATTTCCTCCGCCAATTACGGCAACTCTTTTTCCTTTATAAAGTGGGCCGTCGCAATGTGTGCAGTAGCTTACTCCCTTGTTTCTAAATTCTATCTCTCCAGGAATTCCAATTAATTTCCACTTGGCACCAGTTGCAACTACAATAGTCCTTGCAGAAATTTCTCCACCATCAGTTTTAACTTTAAGTGGCGAGCCTGAGGCAATTTCAAGAGCTTCCACATCGTCATAAACTTTGACTTTGTATTCAGTAAGGTGACTTCTCACATCTTCCATATACTTTGGCCCTTCGGTGTATTTTATTCCCGTAATATTTTCGATTCCCAAAGTGTCCTCGACTTGTCCGCCAAAGTCCTTTGCAATTATTGCCACATCGAGTCCCTTTCTTGCAGCATAAATTGCAGAAGTTGCTCCTGCAACTCCTCCGCCAATAACGAGCATGTCAAGAGTCTTTAAGCTTTCAAAATTCTTCGCTGACTTTTCGCCAGTTAATTTGTCTAAAATTTTGTTTAGGCTTATTTTGCCGTTACTAAAACTCTCTCCATTTAGAGTTGTAGCAGGAACAGCCATGACTCCAATCTCTTCAACATAGTCGGTGAAAAAACTTCCATCAACCATGGTGTGGCTTATTTTTGGATTTAAGACAGACATTATATTTAGTGCCTGTACAACTTCGGGACAGTTGTGACAAGTTAGACTTACCACAGTTTCAAAATTATATTCTTCGTCAATATTTTTGATTCTCTCGATTAATTTTTCATCAATTCTTGGAGTTCTTCCTCCAACTTGAAGCATTGCAAGTATAAAGGACTCCAGCTCGTGTCCAAGGGGAACTCCCGCAAAAGTAATTCCACTTGCTATATCTGATGAAAGCATAAAGCTCGGTGTGAATTTTAATTTTTCTTCTTTTACAGAAATTTTGTCAGACAATTTTGCAATCTCTTCCACAAAATCTTCTAACTTTTTTGAATTTTCGCCTTCTCCTTTAGAAATAGAAATTACAACTTCCCTCTCGAGAAGTTGTAAATATCCTTTAACTTGTTCTATTAGCTTAGCATCAAGCATTAAATTTTACCTACTAGGTCAAGACCTGGTGTCAAAACTTCACCTGATTCTTTCCATTTTGCTGGGCAAACTTGTCCAGGATTTTCGCGTACAAATTGAGCAGCTCTTAGCTTGTCATAAACTTGACTTGCATCTCTTCCGATTCCGTCTGCATTTATTTCTACAGTTTGAATAACTCCATCTGGATCGATGATAAATGTTGCTCTTTGTGCAACTCCGCCTTCTTCATCTAGTACATCGAAGTCGCGAGTAATTGTCTTGTGTGAGTCAGATAGCATTGTATATTCAAGTTTTCCAATTGCTTCTGAATTATCATGCCATGCCTTGTGAACAAAGTGTGAGTCCACAGACATTGAGTAAACTTCTGCACCAAGTTCTTGAAGTTTCGCGTATTGCTCTTGCATATCTTCAAGCTCAGTTGGGCATACGAAAGTAAAGTCTGCTGGATAGAATAGTAATACAGTCCACTTTCCTTCAAAATCTTTATTAGTTACTTCTACAAATTCTTCCTTCTTTGGATTGTATCCCATAGCTTTAAACTCTGGAATGTGCTTTCCTATTTGTGACATAATACCTCCCGTAAAATTATAAAATATTTTTGGTTGTTGATACTAAATATCAACTGATACAAGTATAACATATATTTTAATTTTTGAAAACTGTTATCAGTTGGTTATCTATAACTATATCTTTATAAAAAATAAATGGAGATGAGTGGGGTGGAAAATAATATTTAATAAAATTTGTTTTAAAGATTGTGATGAAGAGGGGTTAAAGATTAAGTAGTTTTTTGGTTTTTATTTTATTTAATAGGGTTATTACATTAAATGAATTATAAATATATTAAAATGCTTCAAAAATTATTGGCACGGTAACGACCCATTTGAGTAATGAACCTCGCACTCATCATTCCGAGTGAGCAAAGCGAGGGATCTGCAACTTGTGGAGAAATAGAATCGTCGTCTAAAAAAGCCTAAGAGAGACTCCTTTACACAACTTGGTCAAGACGACAACACATCGCTCCCACAACTCTACAGATCCTTCGACGCGGAAAATAAATTTTCCTTAAAGTGGTATACAAATTTAAAGAAAAAATAATGACAACTAATGACGCATATTCTTTTCTATCAAATATTCAATCGGCGTGATATATCCTATTGAACTATGAATCCTCTCATTATTGTAGTAATATATCCAATATTCTACTACTTTTCTATACTGTTCTTCGTTATAGTTTTTTGTATATCCTA
>NZ_JBMNPQ010000028.1:0-19706 GCF_050943655.1 Peptoniphilus sp.
ATTAGGGTTTATATTCGTATATACGAATTATACTCCTTGATTTATTTTTATTCAAGGTTTTAAAAATTTTTATTTGAAAGTTGCTACTTATTTTATTTTTAATTTTAATTTGGAGGTAAACATGAATTTACATTTAGAAGGAAAAGTTATAATCGTTACTGGTGGCTTTAAAGGAATCGGAAGAGCAATCTCACTTGAGCTTGCAAGAGAAGGTGTCATCCCTGTAGTTTTAAACAGAAAAAATGAAGCTGCAGAAGAATATGAAAAGGAACTTGCACAAATAACTGACAAGTACGCAATTTATTATATCGATTTAAACAACACTGATGAAATCGCACCTATCGTAGAAGACGTTGTTAAAAAATTTGGTCACATCGACGGCATCGTAAATAACGCTGGCAGAAACGACAACTTGAGTTTGGAAGAAACAAGCTGGCAAGATTTTGAAAAATCAATCCACTCAAACCTAACTCACTACTACGAGCTAGTTCACCAATCTGTTGAATATTTAAAAGAAAGCAAAGGCTCAATTTTAAATATTACTTCTAAGACTGCTCTAACTGGTCAAGGTAAAACTTCTGCTTATGCCGCAGCAAAAGGTGCAATCCTAGGTCTTACTAGAGAATGGGCTGCTGCTCTTGCAAAAGACGAGGTAAGAGTTAATGCCATCGTTGTATCAGAAGCATGGACTCCACTTTATGCAAATTGGATCAAGACTTTTGGCGACGAAAAGGCTCAAGAAGAAAGACTTAAACTTATTACTGACAAAATTCCTCTAGAAAAGAGAATGACTAAACCAGAAGAGATTGCAGACACTGCTTGCTTCTTGTTATCTGATAGAGCATCCCACACAACTGGACAATGGGTATTTGTCGATGGTGGTTATGTTCACCTAGACAGAGCTCTTAGCTAATTTTTAAAACTTTTTTAAGAGAAAGGATGAAAAAATGTCTAATGATGTAACTAATAAAAGAGGTTCAAAGGCGACGATTGCAATAGTTCTTGTGACATTCCTATTCTTTGCATGGGGTCTTACAATGAACCTTGTAAATGCACTGAACACTCCAATGGCAAATTACATGGAAATTTCTGCCACAAAGGCATCACTGCTTCAGATGGCATACTTTGGAGCATATTTCTTTTTGGCAATTCCAGCATCAATCGTTGCTAAAAAGCATGGCTATAAAGTTGGAATAATGATGGGCCTTGCACTTTTTGTAATCGGCTCTCTTCTTACAATTCCTGCAACATCAAGCATGAATTACAATTTATTTTTACTTGCCATGTTTATAACAGCATCAGGCGCTGCAACACTTGAAACAAATTGCAACCCTTATATTACAAAACTTGGCGATCCAGAAAAAGAAGCTTTTAGATTAAACTTAGCACAATCTTTTAACGGCGTCGGCAACATCGTCGGTCCATTTATACTTGGGTCAGTAATTGGCGAAACTCTAAATCCAGGGGACGCTGGTTTTGAACAAGCTAAGGCAAGTTTCTTAGATGGAACTAAGACAATTTATATAGGAATTGCCATTGCACTTGCAATAGTTCTTGCAATATTCTTCTTTGTAAAACTTCCAACTCCTCCTGGAGACGAAGAGGCAAACGAAGAAAACACAGGTGGCATCAAAAAATTATTTGAAATTCCACACTTTGCGCTTGGCGTACTTGCAGCTTTTATCTTTATCGGCCTTCAAGTTGGAGGAATGGCACTATTTTCTTCCTACTCACTTGAGCACTGGGAAGGCATGAGTGCGGGAACAGCTACAAAATATTTGGGAATAGTATCCCTTTTATTTACAGTGGGCCGTTTTGTCACAACTCCACTTATGAGTAAATTTAAACCTAATAAAATTTTGGGAGTATATATGTCACTTAGTGCAATTCTAATGGTAATAGTTGCACTTGGACTTGGCAAAGTTTCTGTAATTGCATTTATTATCTCCTACCTATTTATCTCAATAGGTTTTCCAACAATTTATTCACTTTCACTTGTTGGACTTACTGGTAACGACGCAAAGACAGGCGCATCAATTCTTACTATGAGTATAGTCGGAGCTGCCATAATTCCAGTTATCATGTCAGCAATTGGAGATAAGACAAGTCTTCAAGTTGCAATGGGTGTAACTGTAATAGGATTTATATACTGCGCATGGTATGGATTTGTAGGTTCTAAAAAAGGACTGGAGGCTTAATATGAATAAAAAAATTGATATAATAGATTCCCACTTTCACATTTGGGATTTAGAAAGACAAAATTTACCTTGGCTAGAAGACTGCCCACCTATTGCAAAATCATATTCAATAGATGATTATAAAAATATGTACAAAAATTTCGATGGAATAAACTTTTTGGGCGGAGTATATGTTGAGGTAGACTCAGATAATCCAATTTTAGAAGATGAGATAGTAAGTAAGATTGTAAAAAATGAAGAGAAAATTTTGGCAAGAGTTCCTCGTGCAAAAGTCTCACCTACTATGAGAATTCCAGTATTTTCAAACGGTGTAAGGGAGCCACTTCACGTTCCATCTGCTCCAAAAGGAAGATGCTTAGAAGATGGCTTTGTCGAAGGAATTAAGGAACTTACTAAAAAGAATTTAAGCTTTGACTCTTGCAATAGAGTAGATGAGCTATCTGATTTAGTAAAACTTATGGAAAAAGTTCCAAATGCAAAAGTAGTACTTGATCACGTTGGCAATGTGGAAAAATTAGACGAAGAGTACAAAGAAAACATGAAAGCTTTGGCAAAATTTCCAAATCTTTATGTAAAGGTATCAGGTTATCCTACAGAGGATAAAGAATTTGTGCGTGATTTGTTGAGTTTTATTAAAGAGACTTTCGATGCAAAAAGACTTATGTATGCATCTAACTGGCCAGTCGTAGAACTTTATTCTAACTTCGACGAACACCTTGAGATTTTAATAGATACCTTTGGTGACGACGAAGACTTTTTCAAAAACAATGCCAAAGAATGTTACAATATTTTTTAATGGAGATGGAGGAAAAATGTCATATAAAATAATTTCACCTACAGTTACTATAATAGATGAAAACGGAAAAATAGATTTAGACGCAAACAAAAAAGTAATTGAATTTTTGCTTATGAATAACATTGGCGGATTTGCTCCTTTTGGATCAACTGGTGAATTTACAGAATTTTCTAACGACGAAAAATTAGAGCTAATAAAACTTTATGTAGAAGTTGTAGGTGGCAAAGTTCCAGTAATAGCAGGAACAGGAAATATAAATTTAAAAAATACACTCGACCTATCTAAAAAGGCACTTGATGCTGGAGTAGATGGTCTGTTAATACTTCCACCATTTTACTACGCCATGGGTCAAGAAGAAGCGTATAATTGGTATGCGCGCCTTGCAGAAGAACTTGACGGCGATATCTACATCTACAACTTCCCTGCAAGAACTGGACTAAATATCGCACCAGAAACAATAGAAAAATTAGTCCGCAAATATCCAAACATTGCGGGGATAAAGGACACAGTAGATAACGCAGAAAACACAAAGGCCATAATCTACAGAATTAAGAAAATTAAGCCTGATTTTAAAGTATACTCAGGCTTTGACAATCAATTCGTATCAAATATACTCTCAGGCGGAGACGGCAATATATCAGCTTTTTCAAATATAGTTCCAGAAATTTGGGCAAGCTGGATAAAAGCAGCAGAAGAAAAAGATTTTAACAAAGTGAAAAGAATTCAACAGATGATTGACTCACTTATGCCTCTATATAAAATTAGACCAAACTTCTCAAAACTATTTAAAATATTAATGAACAAAAGAGGATTTAACATAAGCACAAAATCAATATTTCCATTTGACGAAATAAGTGAAAAAGAAGTAGAACTTGCAACAAAAATATTTAGCTCAGTTATAGATTGGGAGTGAAACATGAAAAAAGCGCTCAAAATTAACGAAAAAGACAATGTAGTAGTAATCGTTGAAGAAGTAAAAAAAGGCGATGTCATAACTTATGACAACTTAGACGGGGCTACAAAAGAAGTAACAGCAATAGAAGATATCCCTATTTATCACAAAATTGCAATTAAGCCAATAAAGATGGGCGACTATGTAGTAAAATATGGCGAGCACATTGGAGTTGCATCAAAAAATATTGAAGTGGGCTCTCATGTGCATCTTCAAAACGTAAGAGACAACAGAGAAAACTTAAAACTAAAGGAATAATGGTGATGAAGATGAAAGATAAATTTTTAGGATATCTTAGAGAAGACGGAAGAGTCGGAATAAGAAATCACGTACTAGTACTCCCAGCAAGTATCTGCGCATCAGATACCACAAAACTAATACAGAGAAAAGTAGACGGCACAATAACTTTTTCTCATCAACTTGGCTGCTCACAAGTTGGATCAGATTCTGACATGACTCTTAGAACTGTTGTAGGTTACGGCGCACATCCAAACGTATATGGAGTAGTTATCGTTGGACTTGGCTGTGAAAATCACCAAGCAAGCCTAATAAAAAAAGAAATACTAAAAATCGTAAAAAAACCAGTAGAGACAGTAGTTATCCAAGACGTGGGCGGAACAGTTAATGCAGTAGAAAAAGGATCTAAAATCGCCCAAAAAATGGTAGAAGATGCAAACAAATTAAAAAGAGAAGAATTTCCAGTATCAAAACTAATCGTCGCAACAGAATGCGGAGGGTCCGACACAACATCTGGCCTTGCATCTAATCCGACAATTGGAAAGATGAGCGACATATTAGTAGAAAAAGGCGCAAGCGTAGTATTATCTGAAACAACAGAATTTATAGGAGCAGAGCATATCCTGGCAAGACGTGCAAAAAATAAAGAAGTACACGATAAAATATATAAAATTGTAGGTGACTTCGAAGAGCACATCAGAAAAAACACAGGGCACGACGTTCGCGAAGGAAACCCTTCCGTTGGAAACCAAGAGGGAGGTCTTACAACATTAGAAGAAAAATCCCTCGGTTGCATCCACAAGGCAGGCTCAACAACAATAAATAACGTCTACGGTTACGCAGAACACATGGCAACAGGAGAAGGCCTAGTAATTATGGACACACCGGGAAACGACCCATCATCTGTTGCAGGCATGGTGGCAGGCGGAGCACAAATAGTAGTCTTCTCAACAGGAAGAGGAACACCAACAGGCCACCCAATAGCACCAGTCGTAAAAGTAACAGCAAATAGAAAAACATGGCAAATGATGCAGATTAACCTTGACTTTGACGCAAGCGGCGTAATCTATGGCGAAAAGACAATGAATGAACAGGGAGAAGAACTCTACAATAGACTAATAGAGTACGCAGACGGAAAAGAAACAAGAGCAGAAGAATTTGGATTCACAGAAACATCAATAGCAAGAGCCGCAAACTTCGTATAAAATAAAATATGTATAAGTCCCACCCTTTGAGGTGGGATTTTTTTGTATGAAAACTTATAAATGAATTAGATGCTGCATTCTTGTATTGACTATACAAATACAAACTCAAACAAAAAAGGAGGCAACGCCCCCTTTTCATACTATAAGTCTATCGTTAATTTTCTCAATTTTCGAAATAATATTTTTAGCTACATCTATCTTTCCATCAAATAAATACTCCACATTCCCGTATTTGTTAAAGGGCCTGTCGTTAATTATTTCCTTCTCAAGTGAACCATTTTTTATAATATGTTCAACAATATTTTTAACAAAATCTATTTGATCCGAGTTTAACCTTTCATCTGATAAAAATTCTGAAAATTCTCTTTGTGCAGCTTTTCTATCCATACCTGCAATCTGAGCTACTAACTTTAAAAGTGGTTTTTCCCCATAAACCTTTTCAAAGGATGTCCTGTCACCCAATTCTTCAAACAAAACTTTTTCAAAATATTTTACATCTTCTTCCGTAAGTTTTTCATTGTTTCTGAGCTTATGAATTGGCAAAACATAGGCATATTTTTTGAAATAGGACTCTACTCTTTCTTTATAAGCTTCCAAGTCATTTACTGTATAAGTAACCTCGTTTTCTTTTGTGCCTATAACTTCATCCTTAAAATCTGTGTAGTAGATTTCTCTCTTCTCTTTGTCAATTAATTTTATAAGCTCACGCAACCTTAGTCTTATATTTTCAAAATCAAATATATCTGCATCTTTCCAAAACTCATCGTCTACTAATTTATAAATTAAGTCCTTCTCTTTAGCTACATTTGGAATTGTTCCCTTGTCCATGAGACTTCTCGCAGTGTTTTTAACTCGGTTAATTTCTCCAGTAAAAATTGCGCCAGATAATTTGCAAAACACAATTGTATACATCAAATAATCAAATCTTTTTGCCATTTCGTCTGAATCAGTGGAGACTATTAGAGGAACAACTTCGTCCTTTAATTCTTTTATGTCTTTCTCCTTAAGACTCTCAAAAGTTTCTTTATTCGAAAACTTATCAATGTAATTAATTCTCATGCTCGCCGAAAATTTATCTCTATTAATATCGTTAACAGTCGAAACTATATCTTCTACGAGCTCATTTCTATAATTTCTAAAACTCTTATCACTATATTTCATATTCTCCAAAATCTTTATTATATCGACTTTGATATTAAAAATATTTTCAGTTAGAGAAACTTGGATTGTCGTCTCAGTATTAGAACCAGTACCACCAAAATAACCAAAGTTATCGTAATAATCGAAAATATAAAACTTTTTCTTGTCCATTCCAGGTCCAAATAAATTTTCACAAAGACGAGTTCCGCGGCCAACCATTTGCCAAAACTTTGCCTTCGACCTAACAGGTTTAAAAAATACTAAATTCACAATCTCTGGCACGTCAATTCCAGTATCTAGCATATCTACAGATACAGCTATCTGCGGAAAAGAGTTTTTGTTTTTGAACCTATCAATTAAAACATCAACATAACTAATGCTGTGATAAATAGCTTGCGCAAACTCTCCCTTGTATTCAGGGTAAAGAATGTTGAACCTCTCAACAATAAAATCGGCATGAGATCTGTTGGCAGCAAAAATAATTGTCTTTCCAAGCCTGTCGCCACCTTTGACCTTAATACCTCTTTTCATTAAGTCACTAATTACCAGATCCACTGTATCTATGTTAAAAAGACTCTTGTTAATCATGCTGTTTGGAATGTCATCAAAAGTGCCAAAGGTTTCCTCAAAAGCTTCTTTCTCCTCCTCAGATAAATCGTTATAAATAATTCCTCTTTTCATAATTTTTGTCTCAGAAATAGCAGGTAACTCATACGGCACAAGATAACCATCTTCTACAGCCCTGTCCAAATCGTAGGCATAAGTAGGATTACCCACCTCCAAGTCAAAAATTCTGTAGGTATTTCTACCAATGTCACTTACAGGAGTTGCAGTAAGCCCCAAAAGTTTAGCATCAAAGTAGTCGAAGATGTCCTTGTACTTTTTGTAAATAGAGCGGTGTGACTCATCTAAAATAATTAAATCAAAATGTCCTGTAGTAAAAATCTTATTTCCATCGTCACCCTTTTTTTCGTCAATGGAGTTCATTATGGTTGGATATGTAGAAAAAACCATCCTACTGTTCACATCGTCTTTGCTCTCCAAAAGATTGCAAAGAGAAAGATCGGGCAGATATTTACTAAAGCTTTCCTTCGCTTGCTTCACAAGAGCAGTCCGATCAGCTAAAAATAAAATATTCTTAGCCCAGTTACACTTTGTCATAACATCGACAATAGATGCTGCTGTCCTTGTCTTACCACTGCCAGTTGCCATAACAAGAAGAGCTTTTCTGTGTCCACTTTCATAACTCTCAAGAGTCCTCCTAATAGCTTCCTTCTGATAATATCTATTAGTGATATCCTCGTTTATCTTGGCATTTAAAAGTGACTTTCTATTTTTCTTTATAAAAAATAGAGATTCCAAATCTTTTTTACTATAAATACCAGAAATTTTTCTCTCAGGAGCATCTCTATCATCCCAAATGTAGTAATCAATTCCATTAGTAAAAAATATAATCGGACGAACTCCCGTCTCTATCTCAAGCGAATCAGCATAAAGCCTTGCCTGTTCCTTGCCTTGTTTTGGACTTAGGCTTGTCCTTTTTGCTTCAACAACAGCAAGAGGTTTGCCATCATCACCATATAAAACATAGTCCACATAGCCAATTTTTGACGAACTCTTCATGTGAGTTACCATAACTTCCTCAAGACAGTTCGATCCAAATCTCCAGCCCTTCATCTCAAGATCAAGCTTAATATATGCATCTCGAGTTTCAGCCTCAGTTAAAGTGTCAACATTAAAGTTTCTGGCACTTTCGTTTGATAATCTTATCTTTTCGTTTTCTTCTCTTAGTTTTTGATTTTCTTTAATCAAATCCTCGAGATTTTTTTGATTTTCATCAAGAAGTTTTTTGTACCTTTCTCTCTCTTCACTTGTCTTTTTAATCTTGTCGTTGTGACCGAGGATATCCTCGTTAAATTCACGCTCTTCATATTCAACTGAATAACAGTAGTCGATAAAATTTGTTAGATTAAAAAGATTTCTAAGAGAAAGAACTGCTTGAGCTCTATCTACGCTCATGTTTGTGTGTGTCGCTTTGTTGCCAAGCTCTCTAGTGTAGTCAATCGCCTTGTAAATATCCATACCAACGATTTGTCTAAAATCATAAGAATTGATGAGGGCGGCAAAGTTATCATTATAAGGAAGCCTCAAAGCGTCGTCGTTTATATATAGCCACCTTACAGCAAGCTCCGCTGCTTTTCTTGTGTAAGTCGCAGAGGCGTTGTAAGACACATTCATAAGGCTCTCAGCCTCTATACATGCATCTACAAAGGAGCTATACTGCTTTTCTTTTTTTAAATATGAAAAATTAGAATCCAAATTGCCACCTCCTAGTGGAACAATTCTTCCTTAAAGGCACTGTCCATAATGGACTTATAATTTTCTTCCAATAAATTTAGCGAATTTTTTATAATTTCTTTTTCACTTTCAATAGCATTTACAATATCTGCAAATTTATTTTGCAGTTCGATTGGGGGTACTGGAATTTCAAAGTTTTTTAGAAAATTTGCAGGTACTCTTCTTTGTCCTGCACTTCCAGTCATTTTTGACTCAGCTAATTTTTTAAAATGATCTGTACGAATTAAACATAATAAGTAATTATTATTTAAAAAATCTCCAACCCTTATTACATGAAATTCTGTAGAACCAAAACCAATCTTATTCTCCAAATTTTTAGCAATGCAACTTTTCCCATTTTCCATACAAGGTGTAATTTTTGCAAAAAGTATATCATCTTCTTTAAAATAAGTATAACTTTTATACACTTCAGAAATTTTCTTAGTCTCGTTTAATATTAAATTACCAGTTTCTTTAACATCTTCCATAGGTACAAAAGACACTTCAATTTCAAAATCTTTTGAATATTTTAGTTCACTCTTTGGAGGATTAATCTCAACCACTTCTTTCAATGCTTTAACTCCCCAATTTTTATTGTTTATAAAAGGATCGCCAAACATTTCGTAAAATACAGATTCAATCAAATCATCTAGAAGTTCAATTTGTTCGCGCCTCTTGTCAATTAGACTTTGAGCATTGTCCAAAATTTCCACAATGTCTTCTTGAATTTTTAAAGAAGGAACTGGGATTTTTATTTTTTCAAAATTAGATTTATTGATAATTGGAACGACGGCATTATTAGCAATGTGCATTAATGTTGGTCTAATGAAGAACAAAGCATATGCTAAATATTTATGATTAATTATTTCTTCATTAACTTTTATCGCGTTTATTTGTTGATTAAAACAAATATTGTCTTTTGCTATCCCTATATTTCCAACACTTCCAATACAGGTAACTAATATATCATTCTTGTTTGCTATTCTTCCTTGCTCAGATCCAAGTTTTGATAACCATTCTTCACCAACATCTAATTCAACAATCTTATTAATCTTGAAGCTCGTTGGCTTTATAAATGGAATATATTCAGAAGAGTAAAATTCTAAATTCTTTTTCTTTGGAGTGTTACCAGTTGAAACTTCTCCAAGTTTACCAAGTTCAATCCACTCCATCACTTCACCAACCTCTCAATTTCATCAAGGCCTGTGATAATTTCCTCTTCTAAATTTTTTATCTTCTCAATCAAAACATTTGGCTCTTCGTAATCCACTTCGTCGTAGACAATTTCCTTGTATCTATTAATAGAAAGGTCGTATCCATTTTCTATTATTTCATCTACTGGCACTAGGAAAGATTTTTCCGTCCTCTGTCTTTCTTCTTCGCCTTCTAAATTGTGAAATCTTTCTATAATATCTTCTATATCATTTTCTTCAATTTTTTCTCTCTTGTCATCGAGTGAAAAGCCATCAGCTTCCATATCATAGAACCAAACTTTATCAGTGCCACCAATGCCCGTCTTTGTAAATAAAAGTATGGCAGTTGAAACTCCTGTATATGGTTTAAATACACCTGATGGCATGGAAATTACTCCATCGAGCTTGTTATTTTCAATTAGTTCTTTTCTAAGGGACTTATGAGCATTGCTCGCTCCAAAAAGCACTCCATCAGGTACAATGACTGCTGCTCTTCCGCCACTTTTTAATATTGCTAAAAATAGCGCAATAAATAAAAGTTCTGTTTTCTTTGTGTTTGTTATTCTGTTTAAGTCGTCTGAAACTACATCTTTATCTAAGCTTCCTTTAAAAGGAGGATTTGCCAAGACAAGTGTGTATTTTTCTCTATCTTTATTTGATTTTGATAGTGAATCTTTGTAATTTATTTGAGGATTCTCTACATCATGAAGAAGCATGTTCATTGTTCCAATTCTAAGCATTGTGCTGTCAATTTCGTTTCCTGTAAACATGTCGTTATTAAAATGGTTTTTAAGCTCCTCTGATGTAAAAATTTCATCCTCGTAATTTTCTAATAAGTATTCCGCTGCAGAAATTAAAAATCCACAAGTTCCTGCCGATGGATCGCATATATAATCAGTTGGTATTGGCCGAGTTAATTTAACCATCATCTCAATTATATGGCGTGGTGTTCTAAACTGTCCGTTTTTGCCTGCTGTTGTAAGTTTACTAAGCATGTACTCGTAAAGATCGCCCAGTTCTCTTATTGGTGTATTATCCATTAGTTCGTCAATATTTGTGACAACAGACTCGAGCATTCTAGGTGTTGGAATTACAAAAACTGCATCTTCCATAAATCGAGTAAAAGATGACTCACTTTCTTTTAAATTTTTTATAAATGGAAACACTTCAGTTGAAACTACTTCAAACATTCTTTCTGAATCAAAGTGTTTAAAATTTGACCATCTGAGATGATTATGATCCTCATCAAAAATAATTTTTGGTTCAATTCTAAGAAGTTCTGCATTCTTTTCAGAATTAAGCTGTTTGACATCTAAAGATTTTATAAAAAGCAAATAAGTGAACTGTTCTATAACTGTTAATGGATTGGTGATTCCTCCAACCCAAAAAATATCCCAAATTTTGTCCACTCTGTTTCTAAGTTCTCCTGTAATCATAGTCTCTCCTTAATGTTTGTTTAAACAATTAATCTTATCTATAATTATAACATTATTATTAAAATATTATTGATAAAAAATACAAACGATTGCACCATATTGTAGTTTTAAAGTATTGAGTGACTGTGAAATTAGTTGTGCTTTTTCTAGTCAATTCTTTTTGTACTTTCCCTCTAAGTTTTCTTGTCAAGACACTGAAGAAGTTTTATCAGAATCCACATATTCCTTATTCATATAACATGTGACAACTAATCTACTCACTCAATGGGACAAAATATAGGCATTTTATATGATAAGTTATAATTATTTAATTTATTTTCCTATCACCAGACAAAAAAAGTGCAAGCTTTTTGTGTGCCTGCACTATTCTGTGACTTAGAATAAGAGTTATAATTAATTTTTAGAGGTAATCATTTAGTCTTATTCTGCTATTTCTGCTTCTTTTTTTACTTCCTTGTCGCCATGTGTTTCTTTCCACAATTTGTTTGCTGTTTCGTTCCAAGCCATTGCATATGGTGTTGTTTTTGCTTGCAATTCTTCTGCACTTTCTGATGCGATTAAGTCAGTGTTCTTTGCTCCAGAGTCGTTTACTATTTTTGTAAGTCTGCCTGGATTTTCAAGCATTGGGCAAGGTTTTAATAAGTTTTTGTTGAATGGTTGATTTTGGTGGAATCCCATAAATAATGGGCTAGTCAAACATTCTTTTATTGTCTTTTCTCTGATGTTTGAGTCAGAGTAGTGAATGAATACGCATGGTTCCATGTCTCCAAGTGAGTTGATGTGGAAGTAGTTCTTTCCGCCTGCTATACATCCGTTTATAAATTCACCGTCGTTTTGGAAGTCGATTGTGAATATATTTTGTGGATATTCACCTGATCTTATTTCACGAACTTTGTGATATACGTGTTCACGTTGTTCTGGTGTTGGCAATAGACTTACGTCTGCATCTGCTCCTACTGGCATGTAGTGGAAGTACCATGCAAGTTTACATCCGTGATCTGTAAGTAGTTCTATGAAGTCATCGTCTGTTACGTATTTGTAGTTTTGTCCTGTGTAGCAAATTGATACTGCATAAAGAAGTTTGTTTTCTTTCATTAGGTTCATGGCATCCATTACTTGTTTGTAAACGCCATCGCCACGTCTAAAGTCTGTGGATTCTTCTGTTCCTTCGATACTTAGTGCAAAGGATAGGTTTCCAAGTCTTCTTACTTCTTTACAGAACTCTTCGTCTATTAATGTTCCGTTTGTGAAAATATGGAATTCGCTGTCGTTAAATTCTTCAGCCAGTCTTAGGATATCTTTCTTTCTTACTAGTGGTTCTCCACCTGTTAGGATAAAGAAATAAGTTCCTAGTTCGTTTCCTTGTTCTACGATGCTTGCCATTTCTTCGTAAGTTAAGTTGTTTTTGTGTCCGTATTCTGCAGCCCAGCATCCTTTACATTTTAGGTTACATGCTGATGTCGGGTCAAATAGTATTGTCCAAGGAATGTTACAGTCATATTCTTTTTGAAGCTGACATCTTAGGTTGTTGCCCTTATATGCTGCGTTATATCCTGCATTTATTACAAATGTTTTGATTATGTTTTCGTCTATTTCGTTTACTATATCTTCTGCAAATGAAACCCATTTAGAGTTTGGATCTGCTATTTCTTTTCTCATTCTTTCTATAGCGTTTTTACCACTATTCATTTCACTAGATTTAGGCATTAAGTAATTGTCGAAGATGTTAACCACATCTTGCATTCCTTTTTGTGGGTCTTTTTTGATGCGGTTTATTGCAATATCAACGGCCTTGGAAAAGGCTGCCCTTGTAGCTCTATCCTTAATTGAAATATTCATTATTAGACCTCCTAATTTCCAAATATGTGAAACATATTGTTTGATTTATTCCAACTATATAATTAATAAGTATTTCAATATTAAATGAACATTGTTCACTTTTAGTTATACCCATATATTACCAAAATATTGATGATTTTTCAAACATTTTCATATAATTTTTTTAGAAATTTTATTTGTTAAGTAAACTTTCTCAGTCGATATCAAATTCATTTTTTAATGCATCTGTAAGTATCTGAGAGAAATTCACATTCATGCTCTTTCCCATCTCGTTTAGATAACTGGGGATGGTTAAACTCTTTCTTACAACTTTTGATTCACTCTTTTTCAGGTATTCGTCAAAATTTGCTCCAACTAAACTTTTAAAGCTCCCTTCATAATTGTAGTCCCTATCTTCTGCACTAGGCTTAACACTTACATGACAGATGTCGCTTGCTATTGGAAATTTTTTACCCTGTATAAAAAAGTAATATAGGTATGTACATAGTGCATCTGATGCCATCAAGAAAGCTTCGTTTACATTCTTACCCGAAGTTACACAGTCCTTTAAGTCAGGGAATAATACTGTATATCCTTCTTCATTTGATTTTTTATAAAATACTGCAGGATAGCTAACAAACATATTATCACCTCTTTATGATTGTAAGATGGATTCTAAATCCTGCTCCCACTATTATTTTAGTATTTTGGCAATCAACCCCTTTTGTTTTGTGCTTTAAATCATTTTATCTTGTACCGTGTTATAACAGTACATCCTCTTATATATTATAATGCGCGTCTATACGCATTATGTCAAGTAAAATAACAGTAAAAAAAGAGGGTTTCCCCTCTTAAATTATTTTATCTATAAAGTTTTTAGTCATCTTGGCAGTAAATCCCCAAATTATTTTGTCTTCGTACTCGTAGAAAAGTGTCTCTTCCTTTCCCCTTTTAAATTTGTAATTCCTGCCATTTGGTATAAGTTCGTAGGGAAAGTCCTTGGCTCTTTTATACGATATTTTATTTATATAAGACTTCGGTTTTGTTTTTATAAAAAATTCTAGGGGCACTGCAAAAATTTCTTCTACTTCGTCCTTAGATGGGACGATGTCATAAAAATCTTTTTTTATTTCGCCAATGAATGAATATATTATTGCTGATGCTGGATTTATTAAAAAATCTGACTCGCTGTATACTTCTATATCTCTCTTATTTATTAATAGCTCTTCACAAGTCTCCCTTACTGCTGCATCTCTTGGAGTTTCATTCTTTTCTATTCGTCCTCCTGGAAATGATATTTCTCCAGGTTGGTTTCTAAGTGTATGTGCTCTTTTTTCGTAGACTATATTTACCTTGCCATCTATTTTTATCAGCGGTATTAATACAGAAAATTTGTGTTTTATATCAACAGGTTCTGGCTTTACATCTTCTACTTTTCTTTTTATCTCTCGAAGATTAATTGTCATTTATTATCTCCCTAGTGAGTTCTTCTACTGTATAAATTTTAAACCTGTCGATTTTTTTCTTTTCTGCTTCAAATTCTAATAATCTATATAAAAGATCGTCGTAGTTAAAGTTTTCGAATAGCTCGAGTTCATCTGCAATCTTTGGCACATGCTCCTCTATTACAGTCCTCATTATTTTTGAATCAACGTCCTTTGTCCTGTACTTTATTATTTGGTAAATATATTTTACTGAGTCCTCTACATTAATTGGAAAGATGTAGTAATCGTCTCCTCTTAAGTTTTTAATCGTCTTAAACGCATCGAAGTAACCTGTTTTTATTAAATTCTCGGACCTTTCTGGTGTAAAGTCAAGCGTCCCACCCAGGCTCTTTTTTGGCTCAATTATATATTTTGCATTTGATAGATCTTCGTCTCTATCTTTGTGAAGTCTAACAACGACAATGTCTAAATCTCTTCCGTCGAGCATTTCTATTGGAGCTTTTGAAATAAATCCTCCGTCTAGATAATATTTTCCATGAAGCGGCTTTAGTTTAAATGCAGGCATGTAACATGATCCAATTATATAGTCCTTCATAAGGCCTGGCTCAATCTCGTCTTTAAATAATTTTTCTGCCTTAAAGTCTGTTAAGTTAAATGTGCAAACTCCAAAATCTATTTTTGATTTTCTTAATCTGTCCTCGTCAACATATCTATCCACCACATTAAAAAGTGGAGAAGGAGATATTACAAGCTCTGGAAGTTTTATATTAAGTCTTTTAAGTTTTTCTTTAATTCGATCCACTAGGTGCTCATCTTCCACTGCTTTTAGCTCACTGGCAAAATCTTTAAGCTCCGCGCTTCTCCAAGCCTTAAAGCATTCATAAACATCGCCTTGTGCAAACATTGCGCCGTTTAAAGCTCCAATGCTTGTTCCTACTATTGCATCAAATTCAAATCCCATTTCCATTAGAGCAAGGTAGGCACCTACTTGGTAGGCGCCTTTTGACCCTCCGCCCTCTAAAACTAATCCATAACCCATTTTCTCACTCCCTTATGTAAGGGGCAGATGCCCCAATAATTATTCTAATTCAGATGTGCAGTGTGGACATCTAGTTGCATCAACTGGAATTTGTGACTTGCAGAAAGGACAAGTTTTTTCTGTTGGAGCTTCTTCTGGTTCGTCTTTTTTAAACTTATCTTGCATGTGGTTAATTTGTTTTATAATTACAAAAATTGCAAAAGAAATTATTAAAAAGTCAATAATATTTTGAATAAAAATACCATATTGCACTTTAGCTGTACCAACAGTTACAGCTAAATCTTCGAATCCCTTGCCGCCAATTAATATACCAATTAGTGGCATCAAAATATTATCGACAAGTGAAGTTACAATTTTACCAAAAGCTCCACCTATGATAACCCCAACGGCCATGTCCATTACATTTCCACGTGAAACAAATTCTTTAAACTCAGCCATGAATTTTTTCATTGTCTTTCTCCTTATGCCTTTTAAATTTTTCTTAAGGTAACACCGTTCTTTTCAATGAGTTCAAGGGCGTACTCATCTATTCGATAAGCCTCTTTGTAAAAAATTCCAGTAATCCCTGCCTGAATAAGTGCCTTAGTGCAATTTAGACAAGGAAAATGTGTCACATAAGCTCTGCATCCTTTAACAGATATACCCTCTTTTGCACAATATAAAAGTGCATTCATCTCTGCATGAATAGTTGCAATGCAGTGGCCATCTCTCATAGTATGCCCTACATCAATGCAGTGAGGATTGCCTGAAACCGAACCATTATAGCCCGTTGAGACAATTCTGTTATCATCATTTACTAGGACGCATCCCACAAATGCCCTGTCACACGTGGACCTTGTTGCGACCATTTCTGTAATTTCCATAAAATATTCATCCCAAGACTTTCTCATTTTGCCTCCTTTGCAAGCTTATCAACAAGCTCGTTATACTCAACTCCTGAGTGAGCCTCAACCTTTATAAATTCTACGTCGAGTTTATCCTTAATGCCATCGTAGAAATTTTTATAAAACTTAGTGCCTTCCTTGTTTGCCTTCCAATAACCAAGGGCCCAAGACCTAATCCCCTCGTAGTCGTAGTGAAGATAAATCTTTTTCTTGCCAAGCTTTATAGCCTCGTCCATGGCGCGCATGGCTCCCTTTATCTCTCCAGAGACATTTCTCATCTCTGAGTCAGTGAAAAACCTCTTTGAGAATGAATACTCTTCTCCCTCGCCATACATATATACCCCATAGGAGTGGCTCTTATCAGAATTTCTATAAGATCCGTCGACATAGACGATTAGCTCATCTTTTTTTGCCTCTGTAACTTTTTTCTTTTCCTCATTTGAAATAAAATTCTTAGCATCAATAAGACTTGAAAACTTTTTGTAGCTTGCGCCCTTAAAACCGTAAACCTGCTTTTTGCACTCGTCCCAAGTCTTATAAATGCCGGGAACTCTACCCACTCTTACTGCGTAATAATTCATTTAACACCTCAAACAATTTGTCAATAATACCTACATATTATATAATACAATTAATAAGTAGTCTAAATTTTTTGGAGGTATTATGAATAGAGAACAATTTGAAAGAATGAAAAACGGCAAGGGATTTATAGCTGCACTTGACCAATCTGGAGGATCAACTCCTAAAGCACTTAAAAATTACGGAATAATGGAAGATGAATACTCAAACGACGAAGAGATGTTTAATCTTGTTCACGAAATGAGAAAAAGAATAATAACTAACGAAGCTTTCACATCTGATAGAATTTTGGCAGCAATACTATTTAAAGTCACAATGAATTCAAAAGTTGGCGACAAATACACTGCTGACTATCTTTGGGAAGAAAAGGGCATCGTCCCAATACTAAAAGTTGACGAAGGTCTTGACGAACTTAAAGACGGCGTTCAACTGATGAAGCCATTTAAAAACATTGACGAGCTTTTAGAAAACGCAAAAGAAAGAAATATCTTCGGCACAAAAATGCGTTCAGTAATAAAAGAACTTAACGAAGAGTCAATCAAAAAAGTAGTAAAACAACAATTTGACTACGCAAAACTAATATCAGAAAAGGGATTCGTGCCAATAATCGAACCAGAAGTTGACATCCACGCAGAAGACAAAAAAGAAATCGAAGAAGTTCTTAAAAAATATTTAATTGAAGAACTTAAAAATTTAGACAAAGATACCTTTGTAATGTTTAAACTAACACTTCCAGAAGAACCTAATCTGTACCACGAATTACTTGAGTATGACCAAACAGTAAGAATCGTGGCACTATCAGGCGGTTATTCAAGAGAAGAAGCAAACAAAAAACTAGTACAAAACGATGACGTAATAGCATCATACTCAAGAGCACTAACAGAAGGACTTAACGTAAAACAAACAGAAGAAGAGTTCACAAAAATGCTTGATGAGTCAATCGAATTAAACTACAAAGCATCAGTTGAAAAATAAAATAATTTTGATAAGAGGGGCGTGTGCCTCTCTTTTTTGTTTGGCGTGTGGAAATTACTTAGAATAAAGCTATTAAGTTACATTTTTTAGATTTAAGCGATAGGGATTTCTTTTGGATTTTAAAGGTATGTATGGTTGTGAAGAAGTGTTGTCGCTTTGATTCGAATGTGTTTTTAGATATTTCTCCTTCACATTTCTCTTTAAGACGATTAGTTCTCGCTCGAATGCTTTGCAGATCCCTCGACTGTCGCTCGGGATGACGAGTAAAAGGTAACGACAGGTGTTTAGGCTATTTGTCGATGGGTTTTATTACTCCTTGATGTTATTTTGTTAAGACGATTAGGTCTCGCTCGACTGCTTTGCAGATCCCTCGACTAACGCTCGGGATGACGAGTAAAAGGTGACGACAGGTGTTTAGGCTATTTGTCGATGGGTTTTATTACTCCTTGATGTTATTTTGTTAAGACGATAAGTTCTCGCTTGAGTGCCTTGCAGATCCTTAGGCAAGCTCGGGATGACGAGTAAAAGGTGACGACAGGTGTTTAGGCTATTTGCCGATGGGTTTTATTACTCCTTGATGTTATTTTGTTAAGACGATAAGTTCTCGCTTGAGTGCCTTGCAGATTCCTCGATTCGCGTTTCACGCTCACTCGGAATGACGAGGTGTAGAGGTTGTGGTTCGTAAAAGTCGTAACTGTTCCACAAGTTTTCACAATTATAATTGTTTTTGAGCTAATCATTAATTACAGTATAAAATTTTAAGTCCTTATCAGAAGAACACCCATAGGGCGTCATCCTGAGCGAAGGAGGAGCCCCGCGACGACGGAGTCGCACTTTACAGCATAAGACCTACTACGAAATCAAAGATTTCTGTTAGGTCTATAAAGGATCTGTAGGGTCATGGTGGCGATGTGTTGTCGTCTTACCCAAACTGTGTTTTGGAGTGTTTCTCCTTTACGCTATTTCTTTAAAACGATTAGTTCTCGCTTGAATGCTTTGCAGATCCTTAGGCAAGCTCGGGATGAGGGGGTGGAGGTTTTTATGAGTTAGTGTTGTAACTGTAGCCATGGTTCATCTGCGTTATATGAAAAACTTCCCATTCAACATCATCCTGAGTGAAGCAAACTAAGAGCCGCACTTTTATTAAATATTCCTTAAATAATTGCACTAAAAAAGCACTGCCACTTTCAAGTGACAATGCTAATTAAAACGAATACATTTCTGCATAAATATCTATTGATACATAAAATTATTTACATACACTTATCTAAAAAGATTCTTCACCCATAAGAACATTTAAATCACATTAAGGATAACTTACACTTATAATCAAATCTTCATCGCTTAAATTATCTGATTGTGAATTTATTTCACGCTCACCATCGTCTTCCATAATTTCTTCACACTTTTGTTGAAGAATTTGATCAATTTCTTCAGGAGATTTATCTCCAAATATTTTTTCTTTATCTTTT
>NZ_JBMNPQ010000029.1:0-19224 GCF_050943655.1 Peptoniphilus sp.
ATCGTCTCTTGATACTCCAATTGAAAATTCATCTCTATAATTTATTATTCCTTCTTTGATAGAAAAATAATTATAATCATAAATTGTAAGATTTGGCCTATAGCCCAAGAAACTTAAATACTTTATCTCAAAGGCAATTATTAAAGACAGTGGATCTTTTGTGTCATTAAATAGATTAAGAGTCTTCTCAAGAAGAGCAAAAATCTTTTTATTTGGGTCCCTCTCAAGTGTGCTCTTATCGACAATTTCAAGAGCAAGAGAGGCATAAATTGTGTTAAATAGGTCCTCTCTTATTTTAAAATTAGATTCTATAATCTTTGCATTATTTATATAATAAAAACTTTGACCTTTTCTAAACAAATATTCATTTAAACCAAAAATCTGGCATACTCCCAAATTTTTTGATTTACTCGTCTTTGCTCCCTTTACCATAATTGGTATTTTGCCGTAATCTTCTGTGAACACTCTAATTATTTTAGAAGAGTCCCCATAATCCATTTCATTTATGACAATGCCTCTGGTAAAATCTTTAATTGTATCCAAATCTCTTTACCGAATTGTCCTTATCTCGCCAATTCTTGTCAACCTTTATCCAAACTTGTAAGTTAACTTGAGAACCAATAAGATTTTCTATAGATTCTCTAGATTCTTGTGCAATTTTTTTAAGCATCTGGCCATTCTTTCCAATTACAATTCCTTTATGACTTTCTCTTTCTACATAAATTATTGCATTAATATCATAGAGATCTTTTTCTTCTCTCTTTTTAAATTTTTCAATTTCAACTGCTATTCCATGAGGAACTTCTTCTTGCAAGTATTTAAGAGCTTTCTCGCGTATTAGCTCCTGTGCAATAAATCTCTCGTTCCTGTCAGTAATCATATCTTCAGGATAAAATATTGGCCCTTCTTTAAGATAATCTTTAACAGTCTTTATATAAATATCAACACCATCTGCATTAAGCGCAGAAATAGGAATTATTTCATCAAAAATCTCCTCTTTATTATACATGTCAATAACTTGAAGAAGATCTTCTTTTTTTACAGTGTCAATTTTATTTATCAAAAGAATAATTGGCAACTTGTCCTTATATTCTTTTAAAATGTCAATAATTACTCTTTCCTGTTTACCTATTATATTAGATGTATCGACAATATATGTGATTACATCTGCATCTTCTATTCCAGCTTTTGATTCTTCTAACATATACTCGCCTAACTTATTTTTAGGTTTTTGTATGCCAGGAGTATCTAAAAATATTATTTGAGCTTCGCTATCAGTGTAGATAAATGTTATATTTTGTCTCGTTGTTTGAGGCTTTGAAGAAATTGCCGAAATCTTTTCTCCAATTATTTCGTTAAGTAAAGTAGATTTTCCAACATTTGGTCTACCTACTATTGAAACATAACCCGATTTAAAATTATTATTTTCCATCATTACTCCTTGTTTAAATCTTCCGGTCCAAAAGAATGTGGCAGGATCTCTTCCATAGTAAAAGTCTTGTAATCATCAGTGCTATTGGCAATTACAATAACAGGATCTTTTGAAAATTCACGAATTACCTGTCTGCAAACTCCGCACGGAAAAGTGTAATCACTATCTCCTGTAATTGCAATCTTTTTAATCTCTCTTTTGCCCTCAGACACAGCCTTAAAAATGGCAGTCCTCTCAGCACAATTTGTTGGAGAGTAAGATGCTATTTCAATATTTCCACCAGTATAAATTGAACCATCTTCCATTTCTACACAACATCCCACATTAAAATGAGAATATGGAGTGTAAGTTTCATTGTTTTTTGCATCTATCGCTTTCTTTATAAGTTCTTTTATTTCCATTTAACCAACTACCTTAAAAACAAAAATTGCAACACATATACCAAGTATTGCTCCAACAACTACTTCACTTGTCTTGTGAATATTTCCTTCAACTCTTGACTCTGCAACAAGAAATGCAAGTCCGAATGCACAAAGAGTTATCAGTGACTTTTCTGCCAGCATTGAAATAATAGTTGCCGCACAAAAAGCTATAGCAGAATGACCACTGCAAGCTCCACCCTGAAAGAAAGTTCCTCCATTTTTTTCTGCCATTACAAACTTTACTCCCACTGTTGCAATAATTACTATAATAAGTGAGACAAAGGCCAAATGGTTCGGTGCATTTTTTATCTTAAATAATAACAAATCACCCATTGAGGCAAATTTGTCATAAAAGACTAGATAAGCAACTACAATAGCATTAATCGCAGTAATAAGAACAGCTCCCGCTGCCACATCCTTTACATACTTCGCTATGGGGTTGTATTCCTGAACAACTAAATCGACTGTCCTCTCTATTGCCGTGTTTATCATCTCTGCAAACACAACAAGCACAATCGCAAATAACATAAGCATAAACTCAGTGCTTGAAATATCAAAAAATAGTGAAATTATTATTACTGCAATTGCTGCAAGATAATGAAATTTCATATTCTTTTCGGTTTTTAGAACAGAAATTATCCCTTGGACTGCATAGTTAAAGGATGAAATAAAGCGTCCTTTTTTCATAAAATCACCTATTTAAAAATTTTAAGTTCTGACATTACATTTTTTTCTTTTTCACGCATTATTTTCTTATCATCTTCATCAATGTGATCGTATCCCAAAAGGTGCAAAATGCTGTGGCAAGTAAGATATGAAAGTTCTCTCTCATTAGAATGGCCAAATTCTTTTGCCTGCTTCATAACTCTTTTCATGTTAATTATCACATCGCCAAGAATGTTTCCACAAATTTTAAACTCATCATCTATTGGAAATGAAAGTACATCAGTGGAAGAGTCCACTCCTCTAAAATCTCTATTTAACTCCTGTATCTCTTCATCGCCAACAAAAGATACAGAAACTTCAGCATCATCGTCAAAGTTTTCTAGTTCCAAAACTTTTTCTACTGTTTTTGTGACTATATTAAGAGTCTCATCAGTTATATCTAAAAAATCTTGTCTATTATCAAAATAAATTTTCATTATTTTCCCTCTTTAGATGAATGTCTATTTGATGATTTTTGATTGTCTCTTGATTTTTCATATTTTTCGTAGGCTTCTATTATTCTTTGAACTAAAGGGTGTCTAACTATATCGTTTCTATTTAAATAAGTTATTCCTATTCCTTTTACTCCTGCTAAAATCTTAAGGACAGTTTTAAGTCCAGATTGCTTTCCACGTGGCAAGTCAATTTGAGTAACATCACCTGTAATAATAGCCTTAGAGCCATAACCAAGCCTTGTTAAAAACATCTTCATCTGCTCATTTGTAGTGTTTTGCGCCTCATCAAGGATTACAAAAGCACTATCGAGAGTCCTACCACGCATATATGCAAGTGGTGCAACTTCGATTAGTCCCTTTTCGACTAAGTTGTTATAATTGTCGTGGCCTAGTATTTCAAAAAGCGCATCATAAAGTGGTCTTAAGTATGGATCTACTTTATTTTGAAGGTCTCCTGGCAAAAATCCAAGATTTTCCCCAGCCTCTACAGCCGGTCTTGTCAAAATAATTCTGTTTACTTCTTTTGCCTTAAAAGCTCTAACAGCTGCTGCCATGGCAAGATAAGTTTTTCCCGTACCTGCAGGTCCTATTCCAAAGACTATGTCGTTATTGTTTATATTGTCAATGTATCTCTTTTGGCCAAGAGTCTTTGGTCTTATTGGTTTTCCCATTGAGGTATAGACAATAGTTTCGTTTAAAAGCTCTGGTAGCGACCTCTTCTCATTATTTTTAATGAGTGATATAGAATAATTAATATCGGCTGTCGTTAGAGTTTTTTGTTTCTTTACTAAATTGATAAGATTTTCCAGTAAAATTTTAGAATCTTCTACCTTATCTTCGTCTCCAAAAATAGTTAATCTGCCGTCAACAGATTTTATCCTTACGCCCATTTCTTTTTCAATTAAATTGATGTTTTCGTCTAATTTTCCAAATATTACTGAAATTAAATTTATATCGTCAATATCAATCGTAGCTTGTGATTTCGCCAAATAAATACCTCCTAAACGTGATTAATATAATATCATAAAAAGGCTTACTTTTCTATAGGAAGTGAAAAGTAAGCTCTAATTTATCAATTTATCTAAGGCTCAAAGGCTTATCAAAAATTTCTTTATAAACAAAAATATCAGCCACTTTTTCGCTATCAAAATCATAAAAATCATCTTCAAAATCTTTCTTTGAAACTTCCTCGCCCAAAAATGGAATTTCAGATAGAGGTGTTTGATTTAAATTTAATTCATCCATAATTTTCTTTTTCTTAGCTTCAGACTTTTCATCTTCAGTTAAATAATCATTAACATCTTGTAGCTTATTATTTTTATTCTTTATCTCTACATTTCTTTTGATGTCATCAGCACTTTTTGAAAAGTTTTTAAAACCTCCACTGTGCCTAACATCTTTCTTATTAAAAGCATCTTTGATTATAGTTTTTTTATAATTTTTTGCTAGATTTTGATCTTGCTCCCAATATTTGTCCATATTTTTCTTTTTGCTCTCTTTTATTGATTTAAAGACAGAAATTAAACCAGTAACTATAAATATTATTATTGGTAAATATGAAACAAATAAAATTTTTATAAAGTTTGAGAAACTCATTCTTTATTTCCCTTGTTCTTACTATTATCAGATGCTTTTGCAATAGTCTGTCTCATATCTGTATCGGAGTTTAGATTTTTAAGTTTATAATAATCCATAACCCCAATATTGCCACTTCTTAGAGCCTCTGCCATAGCTATTGGAACTTGTGATTCTGCTTCTACAACTTTTGCTCTCATGGCCTCTACTTCAGCTCTCATTTCTTGTTCACGAGCATGTGCCATAGCACGTCTTTCACTTGCCTTTGCCTCAGAAATTCTCTTGTCAGCTTCTGCTTGGTCAGTTTGAAGTCTTGCACCTATATTTCTAGCAACATCTACATCTGCAATATCTATTGATAAAATTTCAAAAGCAGTACCAGAATCTAGTCCCTTATCTAAAACAACTTTTGATATTGAATCTGGATTTTCCAAAACAGATTTATAAGTTTGTGATGAACCCACTGTTGTTACAATACCTTCACCAACTCTTGCTATAATAGTTTGCTCTCCAGCACCACCGACAAGTCTGTCAATGTTTGCTCTAACAGTTACTTTAGCCTTTACAATGACCTCGATACCATCTTGTGCAACAGCAGAAATATTTGGTGTTTCTATAACTTTTGGATTTACAGAAACTTGCACAGCTTCAAGCACATCTCTTCCTGCAAGATCTATTGCAGCGGCACGTTCAAATTGTAGTGGAATATTTGCTCTTTGAGCAGCTATTAATGCATCTACAAGTGTATTTACATTACCACCTGCTAAGTAATGTGCCTCTAGTTCAGCTATGTCTAAACTAAGTCCTGCCTTAGTCGCTTTAATTACTGGTCTAACTATTCTTGATGGCTTTACTCTTCTAAGCTTCATGCCGATCAAATCAGATATTTTTATTTTAACACCTGAGAAAAAAGCTGTTATCCAAAGTCCAATTGGAACAAAGGATAAAAATAACAATATTAAAACAACTATAATAAATACGCCAACAATTGGTAAGATTCTCATACTACCTCCTATTTAACCTCTTCTACATATACATTGGATCCAGAGATCCTAACTACAACAACTTCTACACCTTTAGCTACATATCCTTTATTAGAAATTACTTCTATTTTTTCATCAGACAAGTTTGCAAAACCTGTGGGTCTTAAAGGTGTCACAGTAAAAAGCTTTTGCCCTATTTGAACATCAGAAGAATCATTTGAAACAAATCCAGACTCTGTAGTGGTGCTTGTAAATAATCTCATTTTATTTATTAGTTCAGAATCTCTACCTTGCTTAAACAAATATGTTCCAATCATTGCAGAAATAATTATTGCAATTAATAGGGATAAAAATGCAAAGTAAATATCACTCATTGCCATTACAATAGCCGCAATCATGGCGCATATACCACTTATTCCAGCTATCCCAAAACCTGGAATAAGAGTTTCTATTCCAAGCAAAAGTATTCCAATGACAAAAATAAGTACTGAATACCAATTAGTATTATTCATAAGTAAATTTCCCCAGAAGAATAACCCAAAAGATACAAGTGATATTGCTCCCCCGAGTCCAAAGCCTGGAGTCAAAAATTCTAATACCACACCTGCAAGCGCAAGTACAAGTAATATGGTAAAGATATACTCATTTGAAAATATTCCTCTAGCTGCTTTGCCTATATTATTTTCTGCAAAGACATTTATTGTATTGATACTCAAAATAAATGAAAAAATAAATAATTTTTTTAGAGCTTTCATACTGCCCTCCTTTAAATAGTTTACACTATCTTTTTAATTTTTACCCAATCTTTGACTAATCTTATCTTTTGAGAATTAAAAAACCTAGGCATTACACCTAGGTTTCGTTTTAATTTAAAATTTCTCTGGCAATCTTGTTTACCATGTTGCCATCTGCTTTGCCTTTAACTTTAGGCATTACATTTTTCATTAATTTTCCAATATCCTTCATTGAAGTTATACCATTTTCATCAATTGTCTCTTGAATAATATCGCGAAGTTCGTCTTCAGATAATTGCTTAGGCAAATAGTTAAGTAAGATTTCAATTTCTTGTTCAGTTTGATCAACTAAATCTTGTCTATTTCCCTTTTTAAATTCTTCAATTGATGATCTTTTTTCTTTTACTTGCTTAGCGATGATGTCAATGATTTCAGGATCGCCAAGTTCAATTCGCTCGTCTACTTCTTTTTGTTTTATTGCTGCACGAACCATGGTTATAACATCTTTATGAAGCTTATCTTTATTTTTCATAGCTGTTTTAAGATCAGCCATGAGTCTCTCTTTTAGAGACATAAGAACACCCCTTAGTATCTGTGTTTTTTTCTGCGTGCCTCTTCAGATTTCTTCTTTCTTCTAACGCTTGGTTTTTCGTAGTGTTCTCTTTTTCTTACTTCTTTAAGAACGCCACTTGTGGCACATTGTCTTTTGAATCTTTTAAGCGCATTGTCTAAAGATTCATTTTCTCCAACCTTGATCTCGGACATTTTAAACCTCCTCTCGTAGAAAAGAGTAGCCTTTCGGCAATATAAGATATTATATCTCATCAAGTGTAAAACTTCAATAATATTTTCTCATAATGTAACAATAATTGTTGAGATTTTTATTGTTTTAAAAGTTTTATTTTATCTTCACATCCACAAACTTAATTACATCGTAATTTCTTCCTGTGTATGAGAATTCAATTTTAAAATCTTTAACTCCCGTTACATCTAAATCTACATCAATAGGAAGATTTCCTGTTTGGAAATTATATTCCTTAATCAACTTGTCATCACCAAAGTATTTAATATTTACAGCATTTCACACCTTATCCATTCCAACTAGATCGGCTCCTAATTTGCCTGTTATGTGGTGATATTTCCCTTCTAAGTTAAATTTACCATAGCCAGTTCTAGATTGATGTTTCCCCATTCCATAGCCAGAATAACCCTTTATTCCAGCAATTTCATATCCAATATTATCTTTACTGTCAACTGTCTCGAAGTAATCAGAATTATATGGCCTTAAAATATCTGGCATGTTTTGAACTTGTAAGTTTTCTGTATTTTTATTTTCTTTTTGCGGTTTTTCGCTATTCTCACCAATATAAACTGTTTTAGTATCATTATCCCAGCCTACTTCATTTCCTAGCGCTTCACTTGCAGCTCTAACTGGCAGATAAGTAACTCCTTTGTAGATAAATGGTTCAGCTGTATTTCCTGAAGTGTCTTTGCCAAATTTAACATTTTTTCCATTGACTACAATTTTTACATTGTCATAAGTAACTTCAATATTTACTTATTTCGCTGCAGCATATACTGTTGATGATGCTACTAAAATTGCTGCTAAACTAGTTACTGCAAATTTTTTAGAAATTTTCATAAATCCTCCTGCTTTTGGAAATGAGATAATTAAATCGACCTATTAATTTTTGCAACAAATATAAGTTTTTTGACTTAGCTGCGTAAAAATTTTTGAAAATGATTTCACTTTTATTATGCTAAGTTTTCGATCTCCTTAAATATCTCATTTATCCAGCTTATATATTAGTTCAATTATAGTGGTGTCATTATTATAAATCAACACGATAAAAATATTTGTATTAAAAAATCTCCCAGTTATTATTAACTGAGAGACTTCATTAAATTTATCAGCCTGGTGGCCAATTTAGACTTCTTCCTCCAAGTACATGGAAGTGCAAATGGTCTACTGACTGACCGCCATCTTCTTTGCAATTATTAACAATTCTATAGCCATTTGTAAGGCCCTCTTTACGACAAAGATCTTTTGCAACTAAAAAAATGTGCCCGATTAAGTCCTTATGCTTCTCTTCCAAGTCGTCTGCCGATGCAATATGCTCTTTTGGAACGATTAGAAAATGAGTCGGTGCTTGTGGGTCGATATCTCTAAAAGCATAAACATATTCATCTTCATAAAGCTTATCTGATGGAATTTCTCCAGCAATTATTTTACAAAATAAACAGTCCAAATTTACCTCCTTCTCCTCTTGTCCTCAACTTCTTTGCAGAGACTATCCCACTGACAATCTCCACAAATTTCATCTCGTCTATCATTTTTAAATATTATATCACATGCGAGCTTCTTTGCATCAAACCAATGTATAATTTGATTATCATTTAAATTTAAAGTTTCCAAAACTTTTTTATCATAAGTTCCTACTTTTTTGCTGTCTTTGCACTTATCTCCAAGATTTTCGGGACATTTTGTGCAAATATCATCAACTTCAGTTATTAATGTTACCTCAGGATTTTTATTTAGCTCTTCTATTACTCTTTTCATGTTTATGGAAAAGTCATCACTATATCCTTCGCCCACAAAGTTTGTCGTGCAGAGAAGATGATGTGCTCTAATTTTTAACATATTTACCTCAATCCAAAATTTTGCAGTGCGCAATCTCTTCAGTGTCTAAAATTTCTACATTTTTGATTTCATTAGTTATATCTAAAGAAGATTTTGCCTTAACTCTTATATAATTTGTCGTATAACCATAAAATTCATCGTCATGTCTTTCTTCAAACAAAACTGATTTTGGCATATTCATGTTTTTCTCTTTAAATTTCTTTTGATACATCTCTTCAACATGAATTAATTTTTCTGAACGTTCTTTTTTTATGTTGCCGTCCACTTGATTTTCCATCTTTGCTGCAGGTGTATTTTTTCTCTTTGAATACTTAAACACGTGCACTTTTGAAAATCCTACTTCTTCAACAATTGAAACTGAGTCATTGAAGTCCTCTTCTGTTTCGCCTGGAAAACCTACAATTATATCTGTAGTTAGTCCTGCCATAGGCATGTATTTTCTAATAATCTTTGTCTTTTCAATGTATTCTTCGCGAGTGTAGTGCCTATTCATGGCTTTTAATATATTATTTGAACCGCTTTGAAGAGACAAGTGGAAGTGATCACAAAGCTTTCCTGTTTTAACAGCTCTTTTCATAAAGTCTTCATCAATAATATTTGGTTCTACTGAAGAAAGTCTTATTCTCTCAATTCCTTCTACTTCTGCAATTGCTTCAATTAAATCAATTAGCCTCTTCTCACCCTTGTCTTTTCCAAAAGATCCAATGTGAATTCCCGTTAGAATTATTTCCTTAAAGCCAGATGATGCAAGTGCTCTTGCTTCTTCCACTGCATCTTCAATTTCTCTTGACCTAATTGGTCCACGTGCGTAAGGGATTATGCAGTATGTGCAAAATCTATTGCATCCGTCCTGCACCTTCATATAAGCTCTAGTCCTGTTATTGCTGTCAAAGTTTGTTGTATTGTGAAACTCCCTTACATCTTTTAAGTCTCTAACAATATTAAATTTCTCGCCATTTTTAGCTTCTTCAACTAAACCGACAATTTTGTTTCTGTCTGTAGTTCCAATTACCACATCGACGCCCTCTATGTTTTTTACTTCATCTGGACTTACCTGTGAATAGCAACCTACAACAGCAACGACTGAATCAGGATTTTGTCTCTTTGCACGTCTTATAAATTGTCTTGATTTTCTATCTGAAAGATTAGTAACTGTGCATGTATTTACAATATACACATCACTAAAATCTTCATTCTCAACTTGTCTATATCCCTCTTTTTCAAATAGCTCACTCATCGCTTCTGATTCATACTGATTTACTTTGCAGCCAAGCGTGAGTATAGAAAAAGTTTTATCCATTTGAACATTCCTTTCCATGTATTATATAAAAAGCTACAACAATACTTGCAGTCTCTGCTCTTAAAATTCTCTTGCCAAGTCCTACCTTGTAAGCGTCTTTATAAATTTCAAGCTCTCTATCACTGAGTCCGCCCTCTGGTCCAACAACAAGGCCGATATTATTCGAAAGATTTTTAATAATTTCGCCAAGCTGGACTTTTCTTTCGTCCTCGTAACAAATTACTAAATCTCCATCAAATTTTATAATATCTTCGCTCTTAACCATGTCGTGCACAATTGGTACAATATCTCTTTTTGATTGTTTTGCAGCAGACTCTACAATTTTTTGAAATCTTTCGCGCTTTTTGTCCATCTTTTTAGAAAAATCTGAAATAGATCTATCCATTAAAACCGGATAAAAATCAGTTACTCCAATTTCAGTTGCATGCTTTAGAACATCTTCGTTTTTGCTTCCCTTTAAAATTCCAAAAAATAGAGAAAGTCTTACATTTGGCTCATTTGATTCTTTGATTTCATATTTTTTAATAATTTTATCATCTTGCATTTCAAAGGCAAAAATTCCATCGTTAAAGACTACCTGAAACTCCTCACCATCGTTTATTCTTATAACATTTTTAAGATGATGAAGATTTTCTTCATTTAAGCTTGTGTCTTCGTCAAAATTTCTATTTTCAAAAAATCTAAACATTTAACTTACCTACAATTGCCACCCAATTATTTTTAGTTTTTTCATCAATGATTTCAAATCCATTTTCTTTTAGAGCATCAACAACCATGTCTCTTCTTTCAGTTATAATTCCTGATGAGATAAATATTCCGCCGTCATTTAGATGACTGCTTAAGTTTTTAATTTCATCAACTATTATCTCTGCAATAATATTTGAAACTATAAGGTCTGCATCGCCCTTTACAACATCAAGTAGATTTCCTTTTTTTACGTCAACTTTTTCTTCTACATTATTTAATTTGGCATTTTCTAAAGTCGCATCAATACATTTATCATCAATATCAACAGCAAGAGCTTTCTTTGCACCAAGTTTAAGAGAAGCTATCGCCAAAATTCCTGAGCCACATCCTATATCAAAAATAGTATCATTTTCTTTTACATATTTTTCTAGCATCTCAATGCACATGTAAGTAGATTCGTGAGTACCTGTTCCAAATGCCATGCCCGGATTTATTATTATCTCGTGACGATTTTCTTTATTTTCATACTCTTCCCACATTGGAACTATTGCAATTTTATCTCCAATTTCTAAAGGTTTATAATATTTCTTCCAATTATTTGCCCAGTCCTCGTCATCTTTTTCATAGATGCTACATTCTCCCAGGTCTTTATCCTCAATTGTAGTTTTTATTTTCTCTGCTTCTTCTAAATCTTCGGGATAAGTTTTTAAAATTAATTCTTCGCCGTGAACATCTAGGAGCGGATAATCAATAAAGTCCCAATCTCTCTCGTCTTGTTCCAACTCATCAATAATATTTTCTGATATTTCTTCAATTGTATAGATATCAAAATCGTATAAAATTCCCAACAGTTCATTCTTGTTTTTATTTAAAGTTTTTATATCAAGCTCAATATATTTCATTTTTATCACCTGAACTTATTATATATTAATAAAATTTTTTATACAATTTAAAATCCCAAACACAAGATATCTTAAGTCTTTTAAGTTTAATCCTTCTAAGTTAAATAAAAAAACCTAAAGGCAAGCTAATACTCACATTTAGGTTTAAAATTAGTCGAACAAATCTTTCAATTTATCCAAAAATGATTTTTTGTTTTCTGTGACTTCTGGTTCCTTGTCGCGAAGCTGTTCTAAAAGTTCTCTTTGGTCTTTAGTAACTTCTTTTGGAATAATTATATTCACCTTGAAGTAGAGATCTCCCTTTTTGTTTTCTCTATTAACATAAGGAACTCCCTCACCTTTTAGTTTAAAGACAGTGCCACCTTGTGTTCCCTTTGGTATCTCGTAGTCCACAAGTTTTTTAAGAGTTGGAACTTTTATCTTTGCGCCCAAAACTGCATCAGGATATGATATTGGAATATTTATATAAATATCATTTCCCTCTCTCTTAAACACTGGATCAGATTTTACTCTAATATATACGTAAATATCTCCCTTTGGTCCTCCGTTTTCACCAACAGAACCTTGTTCAATAAGAGGAATTATATTTCCAGAATCAACTCCTGCAGGTATTTTGACTTTAACTTTTTTAGTCTTACTTACCTTGCCTTTTCCGTGACACACTTTACATGGCTCTTCGATTATCTCTCCAGTACCGTGACATTCATCGCAAGTTGACGTCCTTACAAATCTTCCAAAAGGAGTGTTTTGCGCACTGCTAACTTGTCCAGTTCCATTACATTTTTCACAAGTGTGTTTACTAGTTCCAGGTTCCATTTTTTCGCCATGGCAATGTGAACACTCTTCGTCAATTTTAACTGAAATTTCCTTTTCAGTACCAAATATCGCTTCGAAAAATTCCAAAGAAACTTCAACTCGCAAGTCAGCTCCCTTTTGTGGAATATCTTTTGCGTCGCCATAACTATACCTAGAACTTCTTGACGATCCACCAAAAATGTCAAAGATATCATCAAATATGTCAGAGAAACCACCAAAACCTTGGCTTCCTCCCACATTTCCATTTAGTCCATCTTCACCATAGGTATCATAAATTTGTCTTTTCTTTTCATCAGACAACACTTCATAGGCATAAGAAACTTCCTTAAACTTTGCTTCGGCCTCTTTATCACCTGGGTTTAAGTCCGGGTGATATTTCTTTGCTAATTTCTTATATGCACTTTTTATTTCATTTAACTGAGCTTTTTTATCTACGCCCAAAATTTCATAAAAATCTCTCATTATTCACCCCAAATCGAACTTATATTTTAATACATAATATGACAAAAATAAAGTGCAAAAAAATATTGCAAGGGAAAATCCCCTGCAACATTTTCTATTTAATTAATAATTATTCTTCGTCGTCATCTACAACTTCGTAATCTGCATCAACTACATCATCGTTTTGTCCGCCTTCACTTGAAGCTTGCCCTTCTTGTGAATTTTTATAAATTTGTTCAGAAATTGCATAGAAAGCTTGTGTTAATTTTTCTGTCTTGTCTTTAATTTCTTCAACATTTTCAGAGTCTTTAACAGATTTTAAATCTTCAATAGCTGATTCGATTTTGTGTTTATCGTCATCAGAAATCTTTCCTTCAACATCTTTTAATGTGTTTTCAGATTGATAAATTATTGAGTCAGCATTGTTTTTAGCTTCGATGAGTTCTTTTTTCTTTTCATCTTCTTTTGCATACATTTCTGCTTCTTTAACTTTTTGTTCTATTTCATCTTCGCTTAGGTTAGTTGAAGAAGTAATAGTGATGTGTTGTTCTTTACCAGTTCCTAAATCTTTTGCACTTACATTTACAATACCGTTGGCGTCTATATCGAATGTTACTTCGATTTGAGGTATTCCTCTTCTTGCTGGAGCAATTCCATCAAGGTTAAATCTACCTAAAGTGATATTGTCTTTTGCCATTTGTCTTTCACCTTGTAGAACGTGAATTTCTACAGAAGTTTGATTGTCGGCAGCTGTTGTAAATATTTGAGACTTTTTAGTTGGAATAGTAGTATTTCTTTCGATTAATCTAGTTGTAATATTACCCATAGTTTCAATTCCTAGAGAAAGTGGAGTTACATCAAGTAGTAATAAGTCTTTTACATCACCTGATAATACACCACCTTGAATAGCAGCACCAAGAGCTACACATTCATCTGGGTTAATATCTTTTTGTGGTTGTTTTCCTGTTAATTTCTTAATGCATTCTTGAATTGCTGGAATTCTTGTAGAACCACCAACTAGAAGAACTTTGTCAATGTCATTTGCTGTAAGTCCAGCGTCTTTTAATGCATCCTTAACAGGTCCTTCAGTCATTTTAACTAAGTCTTGAGTAAGTTCATCAAATTTAGCACGAGTGATGTCCATGTTAAGGTGTAGTGGACCAGATTGACTTGCTGTTATAAATGGCAAGTTAATATTTGTTGACATTGTAGAAGATAATTCTTTTTTAGCTTTTTCTGCTGCTTCTTTAAGTCTTTGTAAGCTCATCTTGTCAGCTTTTAGATCAATGCCATTTTCTTTTTTGAATTCTTCAGCAATATAGTCGATTAATTTATTGTCAAAGTCATCTCCACCAAGTTTGTTGTTACCTCTAGTAGAATGAACTTCAAATACACCATCAGAAAGTTCTAGGATAGAAACGTCAAATGTTCCTCCACCCAAGTCATAAACCATAACTGTTTGAACTCCTGCATCTTTATCTTCACCATAAGCAAGTGCTGCTGCAGTTGGTTCGTTTACGATTCTCTTAACATCAAGTCCTGCAATTCTTCCTGCGTCTTTAGTAGCTTGTCTTTGAGCATCTGTAAAGTAAGCTGGAACAGTGATAACTGCTTCTGTGATTTTTTCTCCTAAATAAGATTCTGCATCTGATTTTAATTTTTGTAAAATCATTGCTGAAATATCTTGTGGAGTGTAAGTTTTGCCATCAATTTTTATTTCATAATCGCTACCCATATGTCTTTTTATAGATTGAACAGTTCTTTCTGGGTTTGTGATTGCTTGTCTTTTTGCAGTTTCACCTACAAGTCTTTCGCCATCTTTTGTAAAAGCTACAACAGATGGAGTAGTTCTATTACCTTCAATATTTGGTATTATTACAGCGTCTCCGCCTTCCATAACTGCTACTGCAGAGTTTGTAGTTCCTAAGTCAATTCCTATTATTTTTCCCATAATATATTCCTCCTAAAATTATTGAGATACTTTAACCATTGCTGGTCTTAGTGTTTTTTCATCTATTAAATAACCTTTTTGCAATACTTCAATTACTACGCCAGAATCATATTCGTCACTGTCTTCTGTTAAAACTGCGTGATGATAAGTTGGATCAAACTCTTCTCCAAGAGCTTTCATCTCTACGATGCCTTCTTTTTGAAGTACATCTATTAATTGGTCTCTTATCATCTTGACTCCGTCGTAAGTACTGTCCTTATCTTCTATAGAGTCTATTGCTCTATCAAAGTTATCAATTACTGGCAACAAATCATTTGCGATTTTTCTAACTCCAAGCTCAATATAACCTTTCTTTTCTTCCTCAGTTCTTCTTTTAAAATTTGTGAAGTCTGCTTGAAGTCTCATGAACTTGTCTTTTAGATCATCGTATTCTTTGTTACTCTCTGTCTCTTGGTTTTCAATATTTTCATTTTCAATATTTTCTTCTATGTTTTCATTCTCAAGATTTTCTTCATTCAGATCTTTCTTGATATTATCTTCATTAGCCATCTAAACACCTCTTTGCATTTCTACTAAAGCCCTCTGTACACCATCACTGAAAACTTGCACAGTTTTTAAAATTTCAGGATAATCAATCCTTACTGGTCCGATAATGCCGAGGCTTCCCAATATTTTATAAGACGACATGAAAGGTGCTCTTATGATTGTATATCTCTTCATAAGTTCTGCCTCGTTTTCGTCACCAATTATTACATCAATTCTATCTGGCGATAAATCATCACTTAGAATTTCAAGTAGTGAGTCTCTGTCTTCTATAAGACTCATAAACTCCCGAGCCCTATCTAAATCTTTATATTCATCAAAATTTAAAATGTTTGTAAGTCCATCATAATAAATTTCGATTGCAGAGACCTTTTTGTTAAATACTCTAACTAGGTTTATGATGTCTGAAATTAATTTTCCATATTTTGCCATACCCATAGAAAGAGTAATCTTTAATGACTCAATCTTTTCAAAATCGAGCCCACAAATATTTTCATTTAAAATCTTTTCAATATATAGTAAATCTTCTTCATCTATATCATGTATCTCAAGTAAATGTCTCTCTACAACTCCCTTATCTCCAACTAGGATTAACACAGCTGTAAATTTGTCTATCTTTACAAGAGTAAGTCTTTTTATTGTCCTATCAGGTTTTTGAGGAGTTACCAAGTAAGATGTGCAATTAGTCATTTCTGCCAAAAGATTTACAGTATTTTTGTAAAATTCTTCTATGCTGTTTGAAATCCCCATTAACTGATTTTTAATTTGCTCAGAAAACTTTTTATTTTCATAAGGCATAAAGTTATCGTAGAATTCATCGACATAGAACCTGTAAGCTTTGTTAGATGGAACTCTTCCCGCAGATTGATGAGGCTTATTCAAAAAACCTAAATCTTCAAGATCTGCCATCTCATTTCTTATGGTAGCCGAACTAACTCCCAAGTTATAATCCTTTGACAAAGTTCGTGACCCAACAGGAACAGGCATATCGATATATGCTTCTATAATAGCGTTTAAAATGTTAATTTTCCTGCTGTCCATAATCTCCTCCTTTATTAGCACTCGTTCACCTTGAGTGCTAGTACAATTATATGTTAATTGATTTATACACTTTTGTCAAGGCTTTTTCTAAAAATTTTAAGTTTTAATCCGCTCATTGGCTAAAAATTTATTTTTTATTTTCTCATTTAAGTGTTTCTTTAAATTTAATGAAGCAGTAAAACAAATTTTAAATAAAGTTTATCTTTATATTAAAGTTTTTTTGTAAATACTCCCCTCACTATAAATTATTCTTAAAAGAGGCGTAATTATGTAAAAAAAAGATGCTGCAAAGCGCAGTGCTTTACAACATCTTTTTATTTTATGCTGCTTTTGGCATTTCAGCTGCTGCTGAAACTTCTTTAATATAATCAATTGGCTTTGGTGTAATAGTTTTGTCCTTCTTAATTCTTTCAACTAATACATCTCTTACTGGAATATAAGTCTCATCTACATTAGTAGCATTTGAGAAGTCATAACCGTCTCCACCAGTAAACATAAAGTCATTTACTACAACTCTATAAGTTTTGTTTTCATCAATTGGTGTTCCATCAGATAGAGTAATCTTTGTGATTTGTTCACCATAAGGTTTTGTTTTGTCATACTCTACATATAGTCCACTAAAGTCTCCATCAGTTGTCTTTGGCATATTGATTCCGTGATCAATTGCTTTTATTAAATCTTTTCCTGGTAGGTCCATAACTACAAGGTAGTTGTCGAATGGCATAATTTCGTAAAGATCTCCCATTGTTATTTGACCTTTGTCTAAAGTTCTTCTAAGTCCTCCACCGTTTTGGATTGCTACTTGTGCTTCAGTTTTATCTGCCATTACTTCTGCTGCCCAGTATCCTAGAAGTGAATTTGAACCCTTTGAGTCTCTGTCGTGAGTAAATTCAGCAGTTGCTTCACCCAATACATTGCTCTTAATTGGTTTTAATTCTTCTTGTAAATCATTAAATGATTTTTCAGCTGCTGCATCTTTTATAATATTATTCTTTATTAGATTTCCTTGTAGAACTCTTGTATCAATTGCTGCCTTGTCGTCACTCTTAGTAATTTTCATATCGCCTATAGCGCGTCCAGAATAAAAAGTTTGCATAATAGCAACATCATTTACTTTTCCACTTACTGTCATGTGAGAGTGAGCTGAAAGAATTGCGTCAAGTCCACTAACATTTTTTGCAACATCTGCTGCAGTTCCTTTTATTTCATTTGACTTTTCGTCTTGGTTAGAATCTAAGTGGGTTAGTGCAATAATTACATCAGGTTTTCCTTCTTCTGCTTTTCCTTCATTTAAAAAGTCAACCCAGTACTTAGCTGATTCAATTGGATCTTTAAATTCAAATCCTTCAATATATTGAGCTTTTGTTAGAGTTGAAGTTTCTGGATGTGCAAGTCCTATAAAAGCTATTTTTAAATTATTTTCTTCTGTAATTATATATGGTTTTGCCCAGCTTACTGGTTCGTTAGTTTTTTTATCGTAGATGTTAGAAGCAAGGAATGTGAAGTTTCCATCTTTGCTCCAATTTTCTATTTTTTCTGCGCCCCAGTCAAATTCATGATTTCCAACTGCAGATGCAAGTACTCCCATGCCCTTCATCATTTCAGTAACTGGTTTTCCGTATGTTAAGTTTGAATCACTTGTACCTTGGTAGCTGTCTCCACCAGATAGAACTATTGTGTTTGGATGTTTTTCTTTAAAAGCATTTACATATCCAACCATTTTTGCCATGCCCATGTTTCTCTTCTTGCCAGTTGTTTCTTCTGCAACATTTCCGTGGAAGTCGTTAAAATATAGAATGTGAATTTCGTCATCTTTTACTTCACCAAATTTTACTCCCATTTCTTTAGCTTTTTCTGCAGAAAATACTCCCTTTTTAGCAAGTAGTTCACCAAGAGTATAACCAGTGTTGTCATTTATTTCTGCGCTTAGTGCATTAACTATATACTCAGTTGCTTCTCTTTTTGTAATACTTGAATTAATGTCGTCATCTTTTCCAAGAATTCCAAGTTCTTTAGAAATTTTATCTGCTTCGCCATAAGCTATTTTAGTGTCATAAGATAGTCCTCTTAATATGAATGAAATAAATTCTTTCTTGCTTAAATCTGAATTAGGATCAAACTTATCTTCTGACTTTCCATTTGTGATGTTTAAATCAAATCCAAGTCCAGCGTAACCTTTAAACCATTGAGGTACGTCTTTAAATGGATTTAATTTTACATATTCTTCGCTTTCTGATAGTTCTTGAGAATATCCAAGAGCTTTTAGCACCATTGTAAGACCTTCAGATCTCTTAAGAGGTGCGTTTAATGTTTCTTCGCTGTTGTCTTTATCAAGTAATTCCAATTGTTGCAAAGTCTCAGTAGAGTCAAGTTTCTCTTCACTTGCAAAGACTCCTTGGAATGTGCTTAGCATTAAAATAAGTGCTAATAACAAAGACAAATACTTTTTACTGTGTTTATTCATAAAAACCTCCTTTATTGTATGAATATATAATATCATATTTATAAATAATTTTAAGTATTATTATGGTAAATTAATAACGCCTCTTTATGATAGATTTTTAATGTTAGAGTAGTAGTTATTCTATCTTCATTA
>NZ_JBMNPQ010000030.1:0-18373 GCF_050943655.1 Peptoniphilus sp.
AAGTTAATGGCATTTATGAGCTAAAACAATTGAAGAAAGAAAAAATTTGTGCTACAATTAACATATGAAAAGATGAGCAGATAATGGAGGTTTAATTTTGAAAAATTATAAATTTACAATCAAAAATTTAAACTGCATCAATTGTACTAATAAAATTTTAGATGAGCTCAACTCGCTAGATTATATAAATAATGCTGTGTATAATTTTGGAAACGGCAAATTAACTCTAGATTCAAGCGTAGATGACAATAAAGAGTTAAGAGGTATAATCCAAGATGTTGCAGATTCTATAGAAGATGGAGTAATTGTAGAGATGGAAGATGTAGATGAAGAGAGTGATGAAATTTTTAAGGATGATGATAAATCCATAATTAAATTTATCGCAGTATTCATCGGTCTTGTAATTTTACACTTCACAGAATTTAGCGATGGAGTCAATTTGGCATTGTACTTGGTGCTATATTTAGTAGTAGGATATGAAGTAATTATAACAGCCATAAAGGGACTAAAGAGAAAAGACTTCATGGACGAGAAGTTCCTTATGACCGTTGCTTCAATTGCTGCAATAATAGCTCGTCAATACGGAGAAGCTGTTGCAGTAATGCTTTTCTATAGCGTTGGTGAATATATCCAAGATAGAGCTTTAGATAATTCTAGAAAATCTATAAAGGAAGCATTAAAGTTAAAACCAGATTTTGCAAATGTGTTTAGAGATGGTAAAGTCCTTGAAGTTGATCCTACAGAAGTTAATGTAGGCGAGACTATTTTAATTAAGCCAGGCGAAAAAGTTCCACTTGATGGAGTAATAGTGAAGGGAAGTTCTGATGTTGATACTTCAAACATAACTGGTGAGTTTGCGCCTGTAAGTTTATCTGAAGAAGATGAAATCACCGCAGGTTATGTAAATATAAACAATACTCTTGAAGTTGAAGTTACAAAGGCTTATAAAGAGGGAACAATTGCAAGAATTATTGATTTGGTAGAAAATGCTTCTTCAAAAAAAGCAAATGTTGAGAGATTTATCACAAGATTTGCAAAAATCTATACACCAATTGTTCTAGTGCTTGCTCTTGTACTATTTTTAGTCATGAAGTTTGCCCTAGGTTATGGATACCAAGAAACTTTATATAGAGCGGCAATATTTCTAGTAATATCTTGCCCATGTGCCCTTGTAATTTCTGTTCCGCTTACAATGTTTGCAGGAATTGGTTCACTATCTAGAGCTTCAATCTTTGTAAAGGGTGGAAACTCCATAGAGGCACTTACTGATATCGATGCAATTGCTTTTGATAAAACTGGAACAATAACAGAAGGAAATCTTTCTGTAGATGAAGTTGTTGAAGTAGAAGGAAAAAGAGAAGACATTTTAAAAATTGCGTCCATTGGTGAAAGTTTTTCAACACATCCGATTGCAGTTGCAATAACTAAAGAGTATGAGACAGAGGAAAACCCAAAACATCTTAAAAATATTGATGGAAAGGGAATTGAATTTGATTACAATTCTAAGAAATATTTTGTTGGCAATTCAAAATTAATTGATGACAACAATATAAAGAGAAACTTGTCACTTGAAAAATCTGACAAAATAGAAGTTTTTGTGGCAGATGAAGAAAAGCTACTGGGAATAATTGAACTTTCAGACTCCATCAAAGAGGGAGTTAAAGAAAGTATGGATTTCTTTAATAAAGAGGGAATCGAAACTTATGTGTTCTCTGGCGACAAGGACAGCATTGCAAAAGAAATTGCTGGAAAAGTTGGCATAGAAAATGCACTGGGTTCACTTCTTCCTGAACAAAAAGTAGAAGAGATTGAAAAGATTAACAAAAATAAAAAGCTTGCCTTTGTTGGAGATGGAACAAATGATGCGCCAGCTCTTGCAACAGCTTATCTTGGAATTGGAATGGGAAGCGGATCAGATATAGCAATAGAATCATCAGACATTATTCTATTTAATAATGATGTGAAATCTATTATTAAAGCCATGAAGATTTCAAAGAGAGTAAAAAGAATTGCTTATCAAAATATTTTTATTGCTCTATTTTTAAAAATAGTCGTTCTATTACTTGGAGCAATAGGATATGTTTCAATGCCACTTGCAGTTTTTGCTGATGTTGGTGTAAGTTTAATTTGTATAATCAACTCACTTAGAGTTTTTAGGAAAGAATAAAACATAGTAAAATGCTATGAATTATTTATTATTAGTAATAGTTAATTAATTTTATCAAAATAATTTTATATTCCAAACCAAAATTTAAAATTTAAAATGCCCATAAATAGAGGTTTACAAGAATATAATTTTATTTTGATAATAAAAACTTCGAAAATTTAATATTAATAGATTGAAAAATAATAATAATTGTGTTACTATTGTTTTAGAACTTATGGAAGAAGTCCATAAGAAAAATTTGGTATAAAATTATTATGGAGGTAATATTATGGCATATGTAATTAATGATTCTTGTATCGCATGTGGAGCATGCCAACCAGAATGTCCAGTAGATTGTATTTCTGATGGAGACATCTATGTAATCGACGGAGATCAATGTATCGATTGTGGATCATGTGCAGCTGTTTGTCCAGTTGGAGCACCTAATCCAGAAGACTAATTAAAATAATTTACTTAAAGGGCGAGTTTAGTACTCGCCTTTTTTTGTACAAGAATTTAAATTACATTTTACCTGTACACTTTAACTTTAATTATCATAAAGTGTTATAATAGAGAGAAGAGTAAAACCAAAATATTTTATTTTTTTATTTTGAAGGGAGAAATAGAGATGCTCATTCACATGGGTTTAGACATAGGCTCAACAACAGTTAAGCTTGTTGTAGTGGATAATGATTTAAATATACTTTACTCAACCTACAGACGTCATTACTCTGATGTCAGAAAGACAGTTAAAGAAGTTATCGGTGAAGTATATGACGACTTTAAATATGAGACAGTTACTATTGCCGTAACAGGTAGTGGTGGATTATCCGTCCATGAACTTCTCGATATAGATTTTGTACAAGAAGTAATAGCAGGTAGAGAAGCTATTGCTACTTTTATTCCAAAAACTGATGTTGCAATAGAACTTGGAGGAGAGGACTCTAAGATTACTTATTTAACAGGTTCTGTTGAGCAGAGGATGAACAGTATCTGTGCCGGTGGTACAGGTGCCTTTATAGATCAGATGGCTTCACTTCTTCAAACAGATGCCAGCGGTTTAAATGAACTTGCAAAGGATTATGAAAAAATTTATCCAATTGCTTCACGTTGTGGAGTTTTTGCAAAAACTGATATTCAAGCTCTAATAAATCAGGGAGCAAGTAAATCTGACATTGCCGTATCTGTTTTCCAATCTGTAGTAAACCAAACTATTTCAAACTTGGCTTGCGGCAGACCGATTAGAGGAAATGTAGCCTTTTTAGGTGGACCACTTCACTTCCTACCGATGTTAAAAGAAAGATTTGTAAAAACTCTAAATTTAACTGAAGATGAAGTAATTTCACCAGAGAACTCACAAGTTTTCGTCGCGCTTGGTGCAGCAATCTCAAGCGTAAGCTCAAAACCAATTTCTTATCTAGAGCTCTATAATAGAGTGAATAATTCTAGTGAGATAATTTCTACAGAAAATGACACAATGCCACCACTTTTTGAAAGCGACGAAGATGTATTAGAATTTAGAGAAAAACACAAAACTAAAGACTTAAAAAAAGTTGACATTTCGACATACGAAGGTCCAATTTATTTAGGTATAGACTCAGGCTCAACTACTTCAAAGCTTGTGGCAATAACAGAAGACAATGATCTTTTATATAGTTTCTACGGTTCAAACAAGGGAAACCCACTAGATATTGCAATAGAAGAAATAAAGAAAATTTACGAACTTAAAAATGACAAAGCATATTTTGCCGGAACTGGCACAACAGGTTATGGCGAAGAATTTTTAAAGGCAGCCTTAAACTTAGACTTAGGCGAAGTTGAAACCATAGCCCACTTTACAGCTGCAAAAAGTTTTGACCCCGATGTAGACTTTATTTTGGACATTGGCGGACAAGATATGAAGTCAATGAAAATAAGAGATGGAGTAATAGAGTCCATACTTTTAAACGAAGCTTGCTCAGCAGGTTGTGGATCATTTCTAGAAACTTTTGCTCACTCAGTTAATATGAGTGCAGAAGAATTTGCCAACGAAGCTTTAAAATCAAAAAGTCCAGTTGATCTTGGTTCAAGATGCACAGTCTTTATGAACTCAAACGTAAAGCAGGCTCAAAAAGAAGGTGCATCAGTTCCAGATATTTCTGCAGGACTTGCTTATTCAGTAGTCAGAAATGCACTTCAAAAAGTAATAAAGGTAAGAGATCCAAAAGAACTTGGAAAACACATTGTAGTCCAAGGTGGGACTTTCCTTTCTGATGCAGTGCTTCGTGCATTTGAAGAGCTAACTGGTGTTACAGTTACAAGACCAGCAATTGCAGGACTTATGGGAGCACTTGGAGTTGCTTTAATTGCAAAAGAAAAGACAACGGGAAAATCAACTCTTATAAGTTATGAAGAATTAGAAAAATTTGAATATAAATCAATCTCAACAAATTGTAGACAATGCACTAACCAATGTTCGCTTTCTGTAAATATCTTCCCAAATGGAAAGAGATACATCACAGGTAACAGATGCGAAAAAGGCGCAGGACACATTAAGAAAAAAGAAGACGAGATACCTAATATGTATAAATATAAATACACAAGGGTATTCGACTACGAGAGCTTGCCAAAAGAAAGTGCTAAAAGAGGAGTTGTTGGAATTCCTAGAGTTTTAAATATTTATGAAAACTATCCATTCTGGCACACATTCTTTACAGAACTTGGATATTCTGTAGAACTTTCAGGCAGATCATCAAGAGAAATTTATGAAAAGGGAATAGAGACAATTACAAGTGAGACTGCTTGCTATCCTGCAAAGATAACTCACGGTCACATTGAAGATTTAATCGAAAAGGGAATTAAATTTATTTTCTATCCTGCTGTATTTTATGAAGAAAAACAATTTGAACACGCAGATAATACTTTAAACTGCCCAGTAGTTGCAGGATATTCTGAAGTAATTAAAAATAACGTGGATGACATTTTAGAAAATAATGTTAAATTCATGAATCCTTTCATTTCCTTTGACAACAGAAAGAAACTTGAATCACGTATGGCAGATGTATTTCCTGAGATTCCTTCAAGTGAAGTAAAAAGAGCTGTAAGACTTGCCTACGAAGAGCAAGACAGATATAGATCAGATGTATTAAACGAAGGAACAAGAATATTAGAAGAAATTGAGAACAGAGGAATAAAGGGAATTGTGCTTTCCGGCAGACCTTATCACATTGACCCTGAAATCAATCACGGAATTCCAGAACTTATAACTTCACTTGGACTTGCAGTTATATCAGAAGATGCAATTGCAAGAAATGTTGAAATAGATTCAAGACTAAGGGTTCTTGACCAGTGGAATTATCACTCAAGGCTCTATAGAGCGGCAAAATTTGTGGGAGAACATGAAGACCTTGAACTTGTGCAACTTAACTCCTTTGGCTGCGGAATAGATGCAGTAACAACTGACCAAGTTCAACATATATTGGAGTCTTACAATAAAATTTATACAGTTCTTAAGATTGACGAAGTTTCAAACCTTGGAGCAGTAAAAATTAGAATAAGATCTCTTATCGAAGCTGCAGAAAAGAGAAACTTTGAAAAAGTTATGGCAGATGAAGAGAGACTTCTTGACGATAATCCTGTATTATTTACAGAAAAAATGGCAGAAGACTACACAATCCTAATGCCACAGATGGCGCCTCTTCACTTTAAGATGCTTGAGCCACTTCTAAGAAGCGAAGGCATAAATATAAAAGTCTTGGAGGACTCAGGACACAAAGTTGTAAACGAAGGATTAAAATATGTAAATAACGACGCATGTTATCCGTCAATATTTGTAGTTGGTCAATTTATCGATGCACTAAAATCTGGAGATTACGACACAGATAAAGTTGCACTATTAATGAGTCAAACTGGTGGAGCCTGCAGGGCATCTAACTATGTTGGATTTATCAGAAAAGCTTTAAAAGATTCAGGTTATGGACATGTTCCAGTAATTGGACTTTCTTTCCAACAAATTGAATCTCATCCAGGACTTAAATTTACAAAGAGACAACTAATTAGACTTGGCAGAAAACTTGTGCAAGGAATGCTCTATGCTGATTTAATAATGAGGCTTACTCTTGCAACAAGACCATATGAAGTAATAAAGGGTTCAACAAATCTTTTGAGGGACAGATGGATTGAACTTGCATCCTCTCCTCAATTAGATTACAGCAAGAAGGGCTTTAAAGAAAATGTAGAGCAAATGGTAAAAGAATTTGCAAGGCTTGAAATAACTAAGGAAAAGAAACCAAAAGTTGGAATAGTCGGAGAAATTCTTGTAAAATACGATCCAGCTGCCAACAACTACGTTGCAGATCTTCTCGAAAGAGAGGGAGCTGAAGCTGTAATTCCAGATATAACTGACTTTATGATGTATTCATTTAAAAATGCAAAGACAAAGGCAGAAAAATTATCTAAATCATCACTTACAGCATTTGCTTGTGAACTTGGAATTTATTATATAGAGTCTTACAGAAAATATGTAAGAGAGGCACTAAAAGGGACAAGATTTACAGCGCCAGAAAAAATCGAAGAAATAATTGACTATGCCAAGACTTATGTCGACTTAGGAAATCAATACGGAGAAGGTTGGCTTCTAACTGGTGAAATGGTCGAGCTAATAGAATCTGGAGTAGAAAACATAATTTGCGTACAGCCATTTGGTTGCTTGCCAAACCACATAACAGGTAAGGGAGTAATAAAGGCGATTAGAAGTAATTACGAAAGAGCAAATATAATACCTCTAGATTACGACGCATCAGCATCAGAAGTAAACCAATACAACAGAATAAAACTTATGCTTTCACAAGCTAGAAAAAATATGGAAGATGGCGATGTGAAGTATGAGAAAAATTATTTAAAAAAGAATCTTGTAATGAAATAAAATAAAAATAATCCCATGCATTTAAGTTGTGCATGGGATTTTTTTAAACTAAAACACCAAACAGCGCTGTTTGGTGTTTTTTCTAATTAGATTCTATCTAATATATTTTTTAATGTTGGATCGTTTAATAGATCTCCTGTTTGGTCTTGTTTTGCTTTTTCGTCTTTATAGACTTTGATGTCTTCTTGTGGCACATATTTTTCTCCCTTTAGTGCCGCTTTTAGTGCATCTGATGATTCTTGGATTTTTGTTTGTGCATCTGTTAGTTCAGTTACTAATTTTTTTGAAACATTAGGGTCACCAGTTATTATTGCATCCTTAAACATTGGGAGGATTTCTTGAAGCTTGTCATTTGCAATTATTGTGTATTCTTGCGCTTCTTTAAATTTTTCTGGTGCATTTAAGTTTTTAATTTTAACTGAGATGTCAGATATATTTTTTTCTGATTCGGCATATGCTTTTAATAGTTCGTCTTCAGAAAGTTTATTTGCATTGTCGAAGAAAGATTTTTTAAAGTTATCAAACTCTTTTGAAAGTTGTGCTTGAAGTGAAGAAATTTCGTCGTAATATTTTTCTTCTTCAGAATTTAAATTGAGATTTGCTTTGTTGTCCTGAATTATAACTTTGTAGTTTGCGTTGTCCCAATCGATTTTTGCATCGAAGTTTTCTGCAACAAATCTAATTGGTACAAAAGTCCTGTCCTTTTTAATAAGTGGTGCAACATCTATTTGTACTTCTTTGTCATTTACCAGTGCTTTTTTGTTCCCGATAGTTAGTTTAATAGTTTTTGCATCGTCTGTAATAGTTACAATTCTTTTTTCGTTGTTCCACTCAACTTTTTTGCCAAGTGTTTCAGCAACAAATCTAATTGGAACGAAGGTCCTATCTTCTGAGATGAAAGGATCCACATCAGTTTTTACTACTTTGCCATTGTATTCAATAGTTGGAACTTTTGCTGCAAATGCAAAAGTTGTAAGCATTGCTACTATTGTAATAAGTAAAATCGTAATTTTTGATAATTTGTTTTTCATTATTTACTCCTTGTCTTTGTCGTATTAGTCTTAACATCAGACTTTGTAGTTGTATTCGTATCTCTGTTATTTAATTTAACTTCGCTATTTTTGTTATTTGAGTAAATTTTTTCGAGATAGATTAATGTAGAATCTTTGTCGTCTTGGATTTCGATAAATGCATTGTCATTTGTTGGTACAATTTCTCCATCGCTATCGTCTTTATAAAATACGATGTATTCTTGGTTAGGACTTAGACTCTTTGGCAATTTGATGTCAATTTTAGAAAGGTCTCCTTTGTAATCTTCTAAGAATGTAGAGCTAGTTCCTTCTGCAGTTGATGTTTGTAGACGTATGCGAGAGATGTAGTCTGAGTCTTCAATGAGTTCATCAACGAGTTCTTTATCGAAGCTTGAAGTTATGTTTTCATCTTCTTCTTTTGGAGTGGCCACATTTTCTTCTACATTTTTTGTCGTAATATTATCTGCAGGAGAATCCATAGTTTTTTCTTTTCCACAAGCAGTCGTAATCATTGCCAGTGAAAGTAAAGTGATAGTAAATATTTTTTTATTCATAACAACCTCCAATTTTCTCAATTATATCACAAAAAGATTATTTAGAAAATTTCTACCATATTAATTTTAAATTACTATGTACAATGATATAATTAAATAGAGAATTATGCCAAATGATGTAATATTTTTATTAAAAAAATTAAATAATAGTGGCTTTTTATCTTACATTGTTGGAGGTTGTGTGAGGGACAAATTGCTTGGACAAACACCAAATGATTATGATATTACAACCTCTGCAAAGCCAGATGAAATAAAAGAAGTGTTTAGAGATTTTAAGTGCGTTACTATTGGAGAAAAGTTTGGTACAATAGGCGTTCTCTTAAATGATGTATTATATGAGATTACGACTTTTAGAATAGATGGAGAGTATTTAAATTACAGAAAGCCAAAGGATGTTACTTTTTCAGATGATTTAAAAGATGATTTGGCAAGACGCGACTTTACCATCAATGCAATGGCAATGGATGTGGACGGGAAGATTTATGATCCTTTTGGCGGAAGAGACGATTTAGATAACAAAGTTATAAGAGCCGTGGGAGATGCAAATAAAAGAATAAAGGAAGATGGCCTTCGCATAATGAGAGCAATCAGATTTGCAGGAAGGCTTGATTTTTATATTGACGAAGATTTGTTTGAGGCAATGTCTTGTAATAGAGAAATCCTAAGAGAGATTTCTGTCGAAAGGATTTTTGATGAGTTTTCTAAGATACTGCTTTCGGACAAACCTTCAAATGGTCTCATGATAATGCAGGAGACTGGAGTGCTTGATATTTTATTCCCTGAGATAAAGAGGACAGTGGGCTTTGATCAATTTAGTCCATTTCACGATAAAACTCTTTTTGACCATTTACTTTGTGTAGTTGATACTGTGCCAAAGGACTTAACTCTTAGGCTATCTGCATTATTTCACGATGTGAGTAAAGTTGATACCCTTTCAATTGGTGAAGACGGTAGAGGCCACTTTTTTGGTCACGAAGTAAAGAGTGCAGAAGTTGCAAGAGAAGTTTTAAAAAGATATAAGGCGCCAAATAAGTTAATCGAAAAAGTTTCGATTCTAATTCTAGATCACATGAAGGTTCATTCCGAAATGACAGATAAGGCACTTAGACGCCAGATAAAGAGAGTGGGAAGAGATAATGTGCTTGATTTATACGACCTACTCATTGCAGATTGCAAATGCACAAGAGCCGATAGGGACGCATCTTTTATTGAAGAGAGGAAAAAAAGGGTAATAAATTTATTAAATGAAAAAGAAATGAAAACTGAAAAGTTTCTTGATGTTGATGGAAAAGACATTATATCATTGGGCTTTAAAGAAGGAAAAATAATTGGAGAGATTCTAAAAGATTTAGAAAATTTAGTTTTAGATGATCCAAGTTTAAACGATAAAGATTACTTAATTGATTATGTAAAAAGAAATTATAAAACAGGTGATTAAATGGGTAGATTATTTGGAACAGATGGCGTTAGGGGAATTGCAAATAGAAAACTTACGCCAAAATTATGTTTTGATATTGGAAGAGCAGCGGGTTTTGTTCTTACAAAAAATAAAAAAGGAAAAGTTTTAGTTGGAAGAGACACAAGACACTCTGGTGACTTAGTTGAGTCATCTCTTGTTGCAGGACTTTTGAGCATTGGTCTTGATGTTGATATTGCAGGAGTTATACCGACACCAGGAGTTGCATACCTTACTAGAAAGGGAGATTATCTATGCGGAGTTTCAATCTCAGCATCTCACAATCCCTTTGAATACAATGGAATAAAATTCTTCTCGAGCGATGGACTAAAGCTTGACGACTCTGTAGAAGATGAAATCGAAGATAAAATCCTTGAAGGGACGAAAATATACAAAGAAGTTCTTGGCGAAGATATAGGAAGAGTTACAAGAAGTGATGAATTTGTTGAAAAATATAAGGACTATCTAAAGAACTTAACTGATGATAGATTTGATAACTTTAACATTTCCCTTGATATAGGAAATGGAGCTCTATACGATATTGCAAGAGAAGTTTTGGAAAGTTATGGTGCAACTGTTCATGTAATTAACGATAATCCAAACGGACAAAACATAAACTTAAATTGCGGCTCAACTAATCCAAGTTTAATCCAGGAAGAAGTTGTAAAAAATAAATCAGACATTGGAATGAGCTTTGATGGCGATGCCGACAGAATTATTGCAGTGGATGAAAAGGGCGATATCGTAGATGGAGACCACATATTGGCAATAGTTGCAACATTTCTTAAGAAAAACAATAGACTTAAAAACGGCGCAGCTGTTGGAACAATAATGTCAAATCTTGGACTTAAAAAATATTTAGAGTCCATTGGAGTTCGCTTTATCGCAACAAAAGTAGGCGACAGATATATATTAGAAGAAATGTTAAAATCAGATTATGTAATTGGAGCTGAGCAGTCAGGTCATGTAATTTTCTTGGATTACAACACAACTGGAGACGGACTTGCAACAGGAATTCACCTACTTGAAATAATGAAAGAAGAGTCCAAAAAATTAAGTGAACTAAACGGACTTGTAACTGACTATCCACAAGTGTTGCACAATGCAAAGGTAAGAGACGATCTTAAAAATAAATATATGGAATTTCCAGACATTGTTGATAAAATTAAAGAGATTGAAGATAAATACGATGGGAATGGCCGTGTTGTAATCAGACCTTCAGGTACAGAGGCTCTTGTAAGGGTAATGATCGAAGGAGAGGACACAGAACTCTTAGAAAAAGATGCAACAGAGATAGTACAACTAATAGAAGAAAGATTAAATTAGGAGTTTTACATGTATAAAATTATTACTGATACAAGTTGTGACTTGAGTAAAGATGAAATGCAAAAACTAAATATTTCATATGTACCATTTAACATTCATGTAGAAGAAGATGAATTTATTGATGATGATAATTTAGATTTAAATGGTCTTTTAGAAAAAATGGAAAAGAGTCATGAACCTATAATGACATCTTGTCCATCTCCCTATGACTATCTCACTATAATAGAAGAAAACTTGGACAAGGAAATTTTTATCCTTACTATTTCTTCTGCACTTTCTGGGTCATTTAACTCTGCAACAGTTGCAGCAAACCAGGCAAAAGAAAAGCACAAAGATTTAAAGATTACAGTTCTTGATTCAAAATCTGCAAGTGCAGGTCACACATTAGTTGTTTTAAAATTATTGGAACTTTTAAAGGACAACGACTTTGACGAAGCGGAGAAAAAAATCAGAAAAATAATTGACGAGAACACTACTATGTTTGTCTTGGAAAGTATGCAAAACTTAATTAAAAACGGACGTATCAAAAAGTCAACTGGCCTTATTGCAAATGTATTAAATATAAAGCCAATAATGGTATCTAATAATGGTGAAATTGACCTATATGAAATAAATAGAGGAATCAGAAAGTCACTTGACAAGATGGTAGGTGCAATAGAGCTTATCAGCAAAAAGAAAACTTTCGACATGATTACCATTTCTTATTGCAAAAATAAAGAAAGAGCAGAGAATTTAAAAGAGAAAATAAAAGAGCTATACGACGTGGATCAAGTTATAGTAAACCACACTAACGGAATTTCCTCATCATACGCAGACTTAGGAGGAATAGTAATAGCTTTTTGAGGTGAAAGATGACAAATTACGACGACAAAGATAAGTTTGATAGACTTATTGATAAAGCGATACAGGAAGAGAATTTCAAACAATTAAATAGTTTCATAGAAGATATAAGTGATGGAGTGGAGCAGGCAGTTAATCTAACAAAGAAATCCATTAATAATTTTATGAATAAGAAAGATGCAAATCTTCCTTACTCAGTCCAAAACGACGACAAGATTATTAATCAAAATCCAAAATCAATAAAACGTGTAAAAAATTGGGACAGAGCTTTAAAGTTTTCAATTGTATTTCACGCAATAATGCTCTTCGCATTGTTACTTGATGCATTTGATTATGGATTTAGTGGGCTTATTTTTCACTACCTTCCATTATTCATATTTTGGATAATTCCAGCGCTTGTTGCTTCTGCCTATGGTCTCTATAGAAATAAGAAGACTAAGGAGCAAATCATAAGATTTAGAAAGTACACAAGAGAAATTGGAAATAACACCGTAATTCCAGTAACTGATCTTGCAGTAGTTACAGCAAAGCCAGTAGAATTTACAATAAATGACTTGCTCGATTTAATAAATAAAGACTTCTTTAGACAGGCAAGGATCGTTGAAAACGGAAAGTTATTTATACTAGATTCAAAAACATATCAGCTTTACAAAAAAGAACTTATGAATGCTGAGATAAGTGAGATTACAGGTGATGATGACACAAACTTTGAAGAAAACAGGGAAAAGGCAGATGTACTTTTAAGAGAAGCAAAAGTTTATATAAAAGAACTTACAGAAATTTGTGAGAAAATCGATGAACCGATGAAGTCAAAAATTGCAAATCTTTTAAAGACTGTGACAAAAATCTTTGGAGTTGTAAAAGAAAATCCAAAAGTATCTGAGAACATAAAGAAAGCTGTAGATTATTATTTGCCAATAACTGTAAAAATTTCAAACAATTATTTAGAAATGAAGGGACTTTCAACTAGTTCTGTAAGCTCTTCACTTAGGGAAATTGAAAACACTATGGACACAATACTTGTGGCCTTTAATAAACTTTTAGACAATTTATATCAAGACAAGATGCTAGATTTATCTAGCGACATAAGCGTGTTAAAGACAATGCTTAGACAAGAAGGATTACTGGACGACGATGATTTTAAAATCGGGAGGTAATAATATTGGATAGAGAAATAAAACTTACTTTAGACGGAGCAGATGATTCTACTGATTTAAATAAAGAATTAAACACAGAAATTGCTCCAAAAGATAAAGAAGTACACCTCACAGCAGAAGAGCAAAAGCAAGTAGATGAGTTTGCAGAGGCAATTGACATCACAAATTCAAATGTAGTACTTCAATACGGCGTTGGTGCTCAAAGAAAGCTTTCAAACTTCTCAGAAAAGACACTTGAGACAGTTAAATCAAAAGATTTGGGCGAAGTTGGCGACCTTCTTTCTGGAGTTGTAAATGAGCTTAAAAACTTTGATGTAGATGAAGAAGATAATAAAATAGTAGGATTTTTTAAAAAACAAGCAAATAACTTAACTTCAATAAAGACAAAATACGATTCAGCAGAGAAAAATGTGGACAATATCATAAAAGCACTTGAAGATCATCAAGTGACTCTTATGAAAGATATTGCCATGCTAGATCAAATGTATGACTTAAACGAGTCTTACTACAAAGAGCTAAGCATGTATATTTTAGCTGGTCGCAAGAAGCTTGAAGAAGCAAGAACTGTAGAACTTCCAAAACTTCAAGAAGAGGCACAAAGGACTAATCTTCCAATAGATGCACAAAAAGCAAATGATTATGTAAATCTAATCAATAGATTCGAGAAGAAGCTTCACGATCTAGATTTAACAAGGATGATTTCAATTCAAATGGCACCACAAATTAGAATGGTGCAATCATCTAACACAGTTATGGTTGAGAAAATTCAGTCAACTATAGTAAACACTATTCCTCTTTGGAAGTCACAAATGGTAATTGCCCTTGGAGCAAATCATTCTAAAGAGGCAGCAAGAACTACAAAAGAAGTAACAGATCTTACAAACAAACTTCTTAAAAAGAATGCCGACACTTTGAAACAGACAACTATTGACACTGCCAAGTTATCAGAACGCGGCATAGTTGATATCGACACAATAAAACATACAAACGAGCAACTGATATCTGCACTTAACGAAGTTCGACAAATTCAAATTGAAGGACACAAGAAGAGAGAAGAAGCAGAGACAGAACTCACTCAAATAGAAGAAAATCTTAAAAATTCACTTCGAGAAATAGCAAATAAATAAAACTATCCCAAGATTATTCTTGGGATTTTTTATGGTCATTTTTACACTGCATAAGAAAAAGTTTTCATAAAAATTCTAAAATAAATTCAAAGAAAATAAGTTTTATTTTAATGCAAATATTCTTAGAAAAAAACATATATAAACCCCTTTAAACAGCGAAATATCATTGCTTTATAGTTAACATTTTAATATACTATAATTAGTAAGATTGTAGCGTAAATAGAAAGGAGATACAATGAATAGGAGCAATAGGAAAACATTATTATTTGTACTTATTATCTTTTTCTTGACACTGCCAAGCGTTATTTTTGCGGGAAGCTTTAAGGACACAAAGGGTCATTGGGCTGAGAAAAATATTGAGTGGGGAGTTAAGGAAGGATATATTTTAGGTTATCCTGACGGTACATTTAAACCAAATGATCCAATAAGCAAGGCAGAATATTATAAAATTACAAATCAATTCATTAAAAAGAACACGAATAAAGCAAGTGATCTTAGTGAAGCACCAGCTATGGCAGGTTTTGCAGATGTAAAAAATGATGATTGGTTTTATAATGAAGTTGAAATGGGCGTACAGGCTGGATACATTTCAAATGAAGCAGGAGAAAATTTAAATCCAACTGAGGCAATAATGCGTGAAGAGGCTATCTGGATTTTTGCAAAGAATCAAGACTTAGAAGACAATTTAGAAGCGGCTAAGAGGATGCTTGATTTTAATGAAATTTCAGAAAACAGAAGAGGCCTTGTCGGCGCTGCCATTGAAAAGAAAATTGTGCGTGGAAATGAAAAAGGCGAAATAATGCCAAAGAAAACTCTAACAAGGGCAGAAGTGGTGACTATGATAGCACAGTTTCTACATCCTGAAGGAGTTCCTGGACCAGATCCTAGTCCAAATCCAAATCCAAATCCATCTCCACAAGGCAGATGGTATTGGTCTTTTAATAACTCTCCACCAAACTTTACAAAGGGATACAAAATTAATCCGCAAGTGCTTGATAAATTCTCAGGCTATGTAACACCAAGTGATGCCAACCTTATGAGAAATGCCATGAGAAGAAATTGGATGGGATCATGTTATGGAATGACTGCAACAGCTGGTCTATATAAAGAAGGAAGATTAAAAACTACTGGACTTAATACTCCGGAAAAATCTGGGCTATCTCAGTTAGAGCCACAAGCTAATTACAATGCGCAGTCAATGATTAATGCATACCAACTTTCACAGACAACGAGAAAGTATAGCACAAACAGAAAACAAAATGCAATTGCATGGGGAAATGATTATTTCGATAAAAACACTAATGACCTTAGAATTTATGCCAATAATTTGAAACAGATGATAGATAAAGCAAAAAGTGAAATTACAACTGTTCAACTTGCATATTTTTGGAACAAAGGAGGCCATGCAAATGCTATATATGATTATCAAGAGTCACCAAATAAATTAGTTCTCAAAGTATATGATCCAAATTATTTAGATCTCGACCAAAAGGAAGTAATTTTAGATCTAAATAGAGGAACAATGACTGCAATATCTTCAGTGAGTGCTGGAGTAAAAGAACAAAATATAAATATAAGATATTCTTACGCTCAACCGACTTCATCTATTATGAAAGGAGTTAAAGAGACACCTTCATTAGAAGAACAAGCTTTAGTTGTAGTTAATGGAGCAGAAACTGTTACAATAAAATCTGGAAACGAAACTTGGAGTCTTGAACCAAATAAGGGAATTAAAGAAATTGACTCAGATGCATATCAATACTATATTCCAAAGAGGGATTCTTACTCAGTTAGTGCACCAGGTGGACTTGATATAACTATAGCTGGAAAAAATTATTCAGTAGGTTTACAAACTGATGGATTTTCAAAAGCTTTAATCACTCCAAGATCAGTAAATGTTGAGGGACAAAAAGGAAATTAATTCATCAACCTTGCAAGAGATGACGAAAATAAAAACTTCAAATGGAATTCCATGGAAATTTCAGGACAAAATGGGCAAAGACTTGGACTTGCTAAAGAAGATTTTGGTTTTACTCTAAGAGGAGATAATATTAAAGGTGTAAAGATAACAGGACTTGATAAGTTCCAAGAAAATAATCAAAGCTATAACGGAAACGACAAGATGGTTCAAATAAGACAAGATGGCGCAAACATAAAACTTGTCCCTAATAAATATGGAAATTACGATGTTCTTCCAGACTTAGAAGATCCATTAGTAGGCTCTTGGATAGGAAAAGATAAATATACTGGATACAATAGAATAGTCTATGACACTGAATCAACTCTATTTATTTCAAAGAATGAAGATGGAACATATAAAGTAATTAAGAGAGTAGAAGTGCCAGCTCTAGGAACATCTTACGCACTTGAATATAATCGAGTAAGATACAATTCTTCAACTACAGAGCTAGAACTTAGAACAGTTAATTGTAGAGTAGTATCTGGAGATAGAAATATTCGAGGTTCAAACCAAGGACCAAAACTTTACAATGGTCAATTAAACACTGACTACGGAAAAGGAAACACAGCATCTTACACAAGATTCTAAAAAACAAATCAATCTTACAATATGCCAGGCTTCGGCCTGGTTTTTTAATTACATAGGACTATAAATAAAAAATGCCCCGAAAACACGGGGCAAATTTATAATTATTTTGTGAAGGAAAGCTTCATGTCTCCATCTTTTATTAAGTCTTTCTTTCTCATAAAATAATATATTATATATGAAACAATTGCAGGAAGTACTATGTGCATAAGCAGCACTATTGGGAATAATTTTTTAAAAGGAACATCGGGCATTGCATTAAATGTAGAGATTTGTCCGACAAGTCCGCTCGTTCCCATTCCTGAACCAAGTGGCGTGTTTTCAAGTTTAAATACCATTGTGGAAAGTGGCCCAAGTATTGCCGATGCAAGTGTTGGAGGCACGAGAATCATTGGATTTTTTACTATGTTTGGCATCTGCAACATGCTCGTTCCAAGACCTTGCGCAGCAAGCCCTTCCATGCCGTTATCTCTATATGAAATTACGGCAAAGCCAATCATCTGGCAGCAGCAACCAATTGTCGCAGCTCCTCCAGCAAGAGATGATAGGGAAAGCATCATTGAAAGTGCTGCTGATGATATCGGAAGAGTTAGAACAATTCCAACGATTACTGAAACGATAATTCCCATGACAAATGGAGCTCTATTTGTCGCATTAATTATTATTGCTCCCAAGAAATTCATAAAGGCCTGAATATATGGTCCAACAAATGTTGCAACAAATACTCCTATTAATACTGTGACAGTTGGGGTTACGATTATATCAATTTTAGTCTTGCCGCTTACAATTTTTCCAAATTCAACTGCAAAGATTGTTGCGATATAAACGCCCATTGGTCCTCCAAGTTCGTTACCTGCAATTCCAACGACAGTTGCTGAAAAAACTACAAGACTCGGCGCACCAAGTGCAAAGGCGATTGCAACTGCAATGGCAGGACCCGTTGCTTGCTGAGCAAGTGGCCATAAAACTTCTGATAGAAAGCTAATATTAAAGCTGTTTCCTATGGTGTTTAATATTGTTCCTACAAGAAGTGTAGCAAATAGTCCATATGCCATTGCGCCCAGAGCATTGATAAAGTAAAGTATGGCCTTCTCTTTAATTTTTGATTTTAAATATTCTGACAACTCAATTCTCCTTGTGATAACTTGTGTTAAAATGTGCTCGCGATATTTTATCTAATGGATTTTTTATTGTAGAAATTAAATAAAAAATGATAATAAAAATTTTATAAAAACATTTTCTACATATATAAATAAAATAAAACATCATAAATATTTTATCTTATTGA
>NZ_JBMNPQ010000031.1:0-18066 GCF_050943655.1 Peptoniphilus sp.
CAAAAAACGGTATTTTTTAGCCTGTTTTTGACCCAATTTTCGTACTCAAACCACTACATGTTGTGGTTGACTCCTATTATTCCTTGTCCAAACCACAATACGTCATCAGAATTGCTGCTTCAACGTGATTTGTTCTTGGGAATTGGTCAAGGCCTGTTATTTTCAAAACTTTATATCCTTCTTCTAAAATTTTCTCCAAGTCTTCAGTAAATGTTACTGGGTTGCATGAGATGTAGAGTATTTCTTGAGGATGTCTTTCTAATATTTTTTTGAGCGCCTTTGGGTTTACTCCTTCGCGTGGCGGATCTAAGACGATTACTTCTGCCTCGAATTTAAGGTCGTCAAGTGCTTTTAATACGTCACTTGCGATAAAGTCCACATTCTCTATTGCGTTTAGTTTTGCATTTTCAAAGGCGTCTTTAACTGCACTCTCAACTATTTCAATTCCCACTGCCTTCTTCGCCTTTTGTGCCATAATCTGTGTTATTGTGCCCGTTCCAGAGTAAAGGTCTAGGATATTTTTGTTTTCTATGTCGCCGATAAATTCTTGTGCTATCTTATATAGTGTTTCTGCTGAATAGGAATTTGTTTGGAAGAATGAGAAGGCTCCTATTTTAAATTTAAGCCCCAAAAGTTCTTCCACACAGTAGTCGCGACCGTATAAAATTTCAAATCCTTCGTTTATTATTGCATCAGATAAAGAGTCGTTTGATGTGTGAGTTATTCCGACAATTTTTGCCTCAAGGTCAAGTTTTAAAAGTCCATCTACATAGCCTTCTAAGTCGAGCCCATGATCTTTTACTGTCACAAGATTTATTAAAATCTCGCCGTAATTTGTCCTTCTGATGACGAGGTGTCTCATTGTGCCCTCGTGAGTTCTCCTGTTGTAAAAGGCTTCGTCCTCAAAGTAGTCTCTTGTGAAATACCTTATTTTGTTAAAGTCTTCGTGTACAATTTGGCAGTCTGTCGTGTTTTCTATTTCATAAAATTTGTTCTTTTTGTGAAGTCCAAGAGCGATTGGAGAGCCCTTGTACTCGTCGCCAAAGGTGTACTCCATTTTGTTCCTGTAAGATGTGTAGTGCGAATTTGGTATTAGGTTAAAGTCGAAGTCAAAGCCATTTTCTTTAAATAATTTTTTGAGCATGTCTTCTTTGTACTTCACTTCGTCCTCATAAGTAAGTGTGTCGTAGGCACATCCTCCACATTCAGTGTGAATGCAACCTGGAAGAGTCTCAAGGTCAGATTTTTTAACTACATTTAAAATTTTGCCCTTCTTGCCGCGGCTTCTTTTAACTTCAACAGTCTGTCCGAGGATTCCGCCCTTCACATTTATAACATTATCTTCTATCTGAACTTTATTTTTATTTGGAAAGTTTGCTTCCACAATTTTTCCCACATATATATTTTTCTTCAATTATTTCCCCTACTTCATAGAATTCTTTTTATGTTTTTATAGTATTATAGAATTTATTTCTTTTCAAGCATTGGCATTTTTTAATCTGTCACAATTAATTTAAATTTTAGCAGAAAATCTAAATGTGTGAGTCTGTTCACAGAATTTATTTTTATATATGAGAAAATATAATCAGAAGGTGGGATGGCGATGGAAAATAATAAGATTTGTCATCACGACATGTGCATTGAAAATATAGAAATTTTTAAGGATTTATCTTTGGAGTCAAAAATGGACATTATGTACTTTTCAAATCACAAGAAGTTAAAGGACAAGACGATTTTATACTCTCCAGATGATAAGGTCGATTCAATTCTCGTCGTGAAGAAGGGAAAGTTAAAGTTGTCGAATTATGATGAAAACGGCAAGGAGTATATTTATAAAATTTTAAACGAAAACGACACCTTTGGCGAGGAGCTGATTTTTACAGATGAAAATTACAATATGTATATTGAAAGCATAGGCGATGCTGTAGTCTGCCAAATAACAAAGGACTCACTCGTTCCATACATTATGGAAAAACCAAAATTTGCCAAAAAGCTTATCGAAAACTTGGGCAAAAAGCTAAAGGAGTCCATGACGATAAAGAGCCTGCTCTTTATAAAAGATCCAAAAGAAAGGCTCGAGGGCTATCTAGTAAACAAGTGTGAGGAGACGGGATCTGACACAATAAGGCTAAGCCGTGAGACTATCGGGCGTGAAATCAACCTCTCGCGCGAGACTGTGTCGAAAAAACTTAAAGAAATTGAGCAGGATAAAAATGTGGAGCTCGTAGGTTATAAGGAAATTATTGTTAAAAACAAAGAAAAAATGAAGAAATTTTAGGAGGAATTATGAAAAAAGCAACTATTCAATTAGAAGATTTAGCATGTCCATCATGCGCAGTAAAAATTGAAGCTGCAGTTAAAAGCATAGGTGGAGTGAGTGGCGATAGCACAAAAGTTTTATTTAATGCGAGCAAGGTAAAACTTGAATTTGACGAAGAAAAGACAAGCGTTGCGGAAATTGAAGACGCAATTAAAAACGTGGGGTACGAAGTTAAGAAATCTTCTGTCAGATAATTTTGTTTGAATTTTTCTATGAGTCAAGTACTCAGGATTTTTATTAATTATGGAGGTCATTATGTTAATCAATAAAAATATGGAGAAAAATTTTAAGGAACTTGATATGGTAATGCCAATTGTAAAGAGAGTTCACGGACCACATCATGGTGAAATTTTTGAAGTTTCTGATACTTATGAAACTATTAAAGAAAAAATAAGTCGCGGAGACGATAATCTAGACGATGAACTTAAAAAGCTAAGAGAAATTACAGATAATTACAAAGTTCCGGGAGATGTTTGTGAAACTTACGAAAAAGTTTATAAAGTTTTGGAAGAATTTGATAAATCTTACGAAAACAGGTGATTTTTATGCAAAGATTCGTATTTAAAAACAAAAATAATATTACTTTTTTAAGTGGAATCTTGATCATCATTGGAATTTTAAATCACTTTTTGCTAGGATTTAATAATTTGACGGAAGTTTTATTTATAGTAGCATCTATCATCGGGCTTTTGCCAATTGCAGTGCAGGCCTACGCTTCATTAAAAGTAAAGGTCGTAAGCATCGACGTCCTTGTGACAATTGCAATTGCTGGCGCCTTTGTTATTAAAAATTATGAGGAGTCTGCCATTGTGAGCTTTCTATTCCTCTTCGGCGGATATTTGGAACAGAGAACTTTAAACAAGACTCGCTCTGCAATTAAATCACTTTCAGAAATCGCACCTGACACTGCCTTTAAGCTCACAGAAGATGGCGAATTTATTGAAGTGGACATTGACGATGTGGACATTAGCGACACTTTGATGGTAAAAACTGGCGGCAAAATCCCAGTTGACGGGAGCGTAATTTCGGGAAGTGGCTATGTAAACGAGGCGAGCATAACGGGTGAGTCCGATTATATTGAGAAGGAAAAAGACAGCGAAGTTTTTGCAGGAACGATTTTAGAAAACGGAACTTTGACGATAAGGGCGAATAAAGTTGGGGAAGACACCACTTTTGGCAAAATTATCGAGCTCGTCGAAGAGGCGCAAGATTCAAAATCTGAAGCCGAAAGATTTATCGATAGCTTCTCCAAATACTACACGCCCATAACTCTATTAATCGCAGTGTTGGTATATGTTTTTTCAAAAGATATTGAACTTGCGATAACAGTCCTAGTCTTAGGTTGCCCAGGTGCACTTGTGATTGGCGTTCCCGTGTCAAACGTTGCAGGAATCGGTAACGGTGCGAAAAATGGTGTGCTCCTAAAAGGAAGTGAACTCATAAAAAACTTTTCAAAGGCGGACACATTCATCTTCGACAAGACGGGCACACTAACTATCGGAAAGCCACAAGTAGTGGAGGCAGAATTTTTTGGAGACGAAAAATATATTAAAGACATATTAGTTAGCGTTGAAAGAGAGTCCGACCATCCACTTGCAAATGCAATCGTGAGCGAATACGCTGAAGATAGAAAAATCTATGAAACCTCTAGCACAGATGTAGTAAAGGGCGGCGGAATCGAGGCAGAAGTCGATGCGAAAAATATTTTAATCGGCAATTTGAATTTAATGGAGAGCAAAAATGTAGAAATAAATGAAGAAATAAAGAGATTGTTAGAAAAATATGAAAGTGACGGAAATTCCATCATTCTAGTAGCAATAGATAAAAAACTTAGCGCCATAATTGGAATAAGAGATAGAGCAAGAGCCGGCGCAAAAGAAGAACTTCAAAAATTAAGAGAACTCGGTGCAAAAAATCTCATCATATTTTCTGGAGACAACCAGGGCTCTGTCGAAACGATAAAAAACGAGTTGGGCCTTAGCGAGGCGCACGGCAACATGCTGCCAGAGGATAAGGCAAACTTCGTCAAGAAGATGAAAGATGAGGGTCACATCGTATCCTTTGTTGGTGATGGCATTAACGACAGCCCTTCCCTTGCACTTTCAGATGTGGCAATAGCCATGGGTAAAGGGACAGATGTGGCAATTGAAGTCTCAGACGTTGTTCTCATGAATTCAGATATAAGAAGGCTCCCTCACGCATATGGACTTGCCAAAAAGACTTATGGCAATATGATTCAAAATATCGTAATCGCCGTTGGAGTTGTAATATTTCTTCTAGCATCACTAGTATTTAGCAGTTGGATGAACATGTCGATTGGAATGTTTGTCCACGAGGCGAGCATACTGGCAGTAATACTAAATGGAATGAGACTTATAAATTATAAACTTAGATGAATTTATATTAGAGTGGGCTTAAAAGATGAAGATGCCCCTTTGGGCGTCATCTTGAACAAGGGAGGAGCTACGCGACGACGGAGCCGAAGGATCTGTAGGGTTATGGTGGCAATGTGAGGTCGTTTTATTGATGAAAAGTTTTGGAGTAATTCTCCGTTACATTCTTGCTTTAAAACGATTAGTTCTCGCTCGAATGCTTTGCAGATCCCTCGACTAACGCTCGGGATGACAGGGTGTAGGGGCGTCATCCTGAGCAAACGAAGTGAGTCGAAGGATCTGTAGGGTTATGGTGGCGATGTGTGGTCGTTTTATTGAGAAAGAGTTCTGGGGTGTTTCTCCTTTACGCTATTTCTTTAAAACGATAAGTTCTCGCTCGAATGCCTTGCAGATCTTTCGACTCGAGCAAAGCTCTCGCTCAAGATGACGGAGTGTAGGGGTGTCATCCTGAGCGAAACGGAAGGCGAAGCCTGAAGTGGAGTCGAAGGATCTGTAGATGGTAGGGAGCGATGTGTTGTCGTCTTAACCAAACTGTGTTTTTGAGTGACTCTCCTTTACGCTATTTCTTTAAGACGATAAGTTCTCGCTCGAATGCTTTGCAGATCCCTCGACTCGCGCTCGGGATGACGAGTAAGAGGTGACGACAGGTGTTTAGGCTGTTTGCCGAGGGGTTTTGTTACTCCTTGATGTTATTTTTTTAAAACGATTAGTTCTCGCTATATTACTTTGCAGATCCCTCAACTGACGCTCGGGATGACGGGGTGTGGGGGTTATGACTTGTGAAGTACGTGATTTTTCCAAAAGCTTTCCAAATTCTTTATAAATAGAAAAAAGGATATGTCAGGGGAACGTTACTTGGCCTAGCGGCCTTGAGCGGTTCCTCTGACATACCTTTTTTCGTTTATTTTATTCTTTATTTTTATGATTCTCCTATACACTATTTCTTAAAAACGATTAGTTCTCGCTCGAATGCTTTGCAGATTCTTCGACTCGCACTACGTGCTCGCTCAGAATGACGAGTGGGGATTTTTTCATTAAGACGATAGACTGTTTCTACGGAAGGTGCCGATCCCTCGACTAACGCTCGGGATGACAGGTGGGGGGGTTTTTCATTAAAATGATAAGGTTGTTTCCTCACAAGGTACAAATCCTTAACTAATCATCTTAATAACGGAAAACTTCACAATTATACACAATAAACTATTTTCTGTTGTTATAACAACGGTATTATTTTTCTAATTATTATATTCTAAATATGGGCAGAAAAGATGATGTTGTTTAGACGGAGGAAGTTATGCTTTATAATCCAAAGACTTGTCCATGTCTCAATGTTAAATGTGATCTTTATAAAAACTGCAAGGAATGTATTAAAAGACACCATTCATCTAGTAAGTACCCGATGACTGCTTGTGAAATTTGCGAAAAAGAAGGGTGCGATAAGGCGCATCCGGGTATTTATTTTAAGGATAATTAGTCAAAACCCCATTCAAAATCCTTAGGTTTTAAAGTTCTAAGAAAGAAACTGACCCCATTTTAATTGGAGTCAGTTTTTTTCATTCATTCTTTAATTATTATTCCTAGTTTTTCCCAGGCTTCTTCCACTTCGTCTAAGGTCTCTACTGTATCTGCCTCAACTAAGTGGTAGTGGTAGTCGTCAGTTATTCTTTTTAGCGGACGGCTCACTCCAGATTCAATTCTCTTTATCAAATCTTTTACGTCTTTTCGCGATTTTATGTTGAGTTCTGCTTCGATTTTTCCATATGCCTTGTGCCACACAAATACATTTACTACTTCTGCTCCAAGGTCAACTGCCGCGTTTAGTTCTTTTTCTATTTCGTCGTCTCTGTGCGATACTTTAAGGACGCGACTCGGTCTTTTGTTATCGAAGAGCTTGTAGCCTCTATTTGTTGAAATTATTTTGTAATTTTCAGCCTTTAGTATGGCAATATCTTGTACTATTACCTGCCTTGATACGTCAAAATTTTCTGCCAAGACGCTGCCGCTTATTGGCACATCGCTTTTATTTAGGATTTCTATTATTTGTTTTCTTCTCTTTTCAGTTTCATTCATTTACATACCTCAGATTTTTCATGGAGAGGTCTAGGACATCTGCTGCATAAATCATGGAGCCACTAGAGATGTAGTCAATGGCAAGACCTCTGTAATTTGCAATGTTTTGAAGGTCGATGTTTCCCGATACTTCAATAATCGCCCTTTTATTTATTATAGCAGAAGCTTCTTTTATTTTGTCAATATCCATGTTATCGAGCATTATTATGTCTGCGCCATGTTCTACTGCTTCTCTTACCATGTCGAGGTCTTCTACTTCAACTTCAATTTTTTTGATAAATGGTGAGTATTCTCTAACCATTTCGATTGCAGCCTTTACTGATCCTGCTGCGGCAATGTGGTTGTCCTTAAGGAGCACTCCGTCGCTTAGGTTAAATCTGTGGTTATTTGCTCCACCGATGTTTACGGCATATTTTTCGAATATTCTCATGTTTGGTGTCGTCTTTCTTGTGTCCAAGATTTTTATGTTTTCATCACCAAGGGCTTCAATCATCTTGCGCGCGTTTGTTGCAATTCCGCTCATTCTCTGCAAGTAATTTAGTGCAAGGCGCTCTCCTGTTAGGAGTGTAGCGATATTTGCTTCTACTTCAAGGACTTTGTCGCCCTTTTTAACTTCGTCGCCCTCTTCTTTATAGTCTGTGAATTTTACATCTCTATCAATTAATTCAAATACTCTTTTAAACACGAAGAGTCCTGCCAATATTCCGTCTTCTTTTGCAAGTAATGTGACTCTTGCTATTTTATCTGTTTTATAAATTGCATTTGTCGACACGTCTTCGTAATTTATGTCCTCTTTTAGAGCTTCTAATATGTATTCGTCAATTTGAAAGTTCTTTATTCTTTGCATCTAAATCCATCCTCATTCTAATCATGTTGCACTCTTCTTCGTAGCTCATTAGGTCACTATAATCTGCGTCAACTTCTTCTATTTCAATTTTACTGTCATTAATTGATCTTGCAGCCCTTGTGCCATAAACTACACTTTCAAGAAGTGAATTGCTTGCAAGTCTATTTTTGCCGTGAACTCCAGTTGATGCAACTTCTCCAACTGCGTATAAGTTCTTTGCACTTGTCTTTCCATCAAGGTCAACTTTTATTCCTCCCATTGTGTAATGTGCTGCTGGCACAATTGGAACCGGTTCTTTGTATGGGTCGATGTCAATTTCTATGAGCTTTTTGTAAATATTTGGAAATCTCTCTTTGATGTCAGTTTCGATGACACTCATGTCGAGGTACTCATAATCTGATTTGTCCTTTTCCATTTCTTTAAGTATTGCACTCGATACGATGTCTCTTGGCTTTAGTTCGTCTGTGAAACGCTCATGTTTTTGGTTTAAAAGGTGACCCCCCTCGCCACGAACGGCTTCACTTACGAGAAACCTTCTATCGTCGCTGTCTTCATAGAGTGCAGTTGGGTGAATTTGCACATAAGATATGTCGCGAAGGTCTATGCCATGCTTTATGGCAAGGGCAATTCCGTCGCCCTTTATGTGTGAGAAGTTAGTGGTATTTTTGTAAATTCCGCCCATTCCGCCCGTTGCAAGTACAGTTACTCCTGCATAAATCTTGTAGTCTTTATCTTTAGATTTTGCATATATTCCGTAGCATTTGTTGTCTAAAATGAGTAGGTCCTCCATTTTAGCGTTTGTAATTATCTCGATATTTTTTCTCTTTTTAGTTTCTGCTATTAGTGCATTCATTATGCACTCGCCTGCAATGTCGTCGCAGTATGCGATTCTATTTGTGCTGTGACCGCCCTCTTTTGTGAAGAGTATCTCGCCATCTTCGCGGTTAAAGTCCACATTGTTTTCAACCAAAAACTTAAGTGCATCTTCAGACTCGTCGACCAAAACTTCAACAGCTTCTTTTATATTTTCGTAGTGACCAGCCTTCATTGTGTCCTCGATAAAGGTTTCTCTATCACTTTCTCCTTTTCTGATTGAGATTCCGCCTTGAGCGAGGTAGGAATTGCTGTCCTCAAGCTCCTTTTTTGTGATTAAAATTATTTTTTTGTCGCTGTCTATATTTAAGGCACAAGAAAGTCCCGCAACTCCAGATCCAATTATTACCACATCTGATTTTAAAATTTCCATTATTTTGCTCCTAGCTTTAACATTCTTTCAAGAGGCACAATTGCCTTTTTTGCAATTTCTTTGTCAACTTCCACTTCGTTTTCTGAAAATTCCAATGTGTGGATTAATTTCTCCATTGTTAAAAGCTTCATGTCATCACAGATAAAGTCGTCAATGTAATAAAAAGTTTTTTCGGGATATAGTTCACTTAGTTTACTTGAAATGCCCTTTTCAGTCACGATTATAAATTCGTGAGAGTCACTATCTGCTTCAAGTATTATTCCCTTAGTGCTTCCAACAAAGTCAGCTAGCTCGATTACTTCAGACTTGCATTCTGGATGGGCAAGGACTTTAGCATTAGGGTGCTCTTTTTTTAATTTTTTTACAACATCAGCACTAACTTTATCGTGCACAGGACAGCATCCGTCGTTTAAGATAATATTTTTATCTTGAACGTTCTTTGCAATGTATGAGCCGAGATTTCTATCTGGCACAAAGAATATGTTTTTCTCAGGAAGGCTTTCGATTATCTTTAGTGCATTTGATGATGTTACGCACACGTCGCAGTGCGCCTTAATCTTTGCACTTGAATTTATGTAGCATACGACAGCTATATCTTCATTCTCGCTTCTTACTCTTTCAATTTCATCTACTGTAATCATATCAACCATTGGGCATGATGCACATTTGTCGACGAGTAGAACTTTTTTGTCGGGATTTAGGATTTTGACACTTTCTGCCATAAAATAAACTCCCGCCATAACTATTGTTTTGTTCTCTAGCTTCTCAGCAGTCTGTGCCAAGAAAAATGAGTCGCCAACGAAGTCAGCCACTTTTTGAATTTCTCCGTCCACATAGTAGTGGGCAAGTATTACTGCGTCCGTTTCTTCTTTTAATTTTTGTAATTTTTCTAAATTGTTCACAACTTTCCCCCAGTACAAAATATAAATAGTAGTATAGCACAGTAAATGTTTACTGACAAGACAGTTGTTATTACAACTGTAGTTTTAATTTTAAATTCGCTTAAGGGCTTTTAAATTTTTAAATAAAGAGAGACTTTTTTATTTTTTATGACGTGTGAAATAGAGAAGTAATGCACATTATTCAAATAGAACATATGAATAACTATGCTTTTAATAAAGATTGTGGTATAATAATCCTGGTCGTGTATTATCAGACTAAAATTTAATAGTTTAAGGAGGAATATTAATGGAAGGAAGCACTAAGAAGAACTAAAATTCCAAAGACGTAGCTATATTCTTATTATATGCAATTTTCGGGATTTTCATGTTCTTTATTCCTATCACTATTGGTGAAAAGAGTACAATTCCTATTGACCACATCACCAATTTCGTAAAAACGATTCCAAATTACAATTTCTTTTTTGGAATCTTTATGGTAACTGCGGGGGTAATTTATGCAGTTAAGACAAAGGGATGGCAAGGTGGAACTTTAAATGCAGTTTTCTTTGTATTAAAGCTTACAAGTATCATCTTTATGTTTATGTTCATAACTAATAAAGGTCCTGCGAGATTTTTTGACGGCGACATGCTTCCAATGATTTGGAACGGAATTATGGTTTCTGTAACTACAATCGTTCCTATTGGATCAGTGTTCTTGGCTTTTCTTACAGGTTTTGGATTAATGGAATTTATTGGGGTATTTATGGAACCTGTTATGAGACCAATCTTCAAAACTCCAGGTAAATCTGCAGTCGACGCAGTTGCATCTTTTGTTGGTTCATACTCACTTGCACTTTTAATTACAAATAGAGTTTATAAAGAAGATTATTATACTACAAAAGAAGCAGCAATTATTGCAACAGGATTTTCTACTGTTTCTGCAACATTTATGGTAATCGTTGCCAACACACTTGATATAATGGATCACTGGCTATCATATTTCTGGATTACTCTACTTGTAACATTCATAGTAACAGCAATCACTACAAGAATTTTCCCACTTTCTAAAAAACCAGAAGTTTATTATTCTGGCAAAGTTAAGGAAAAAGATGTTAAAAAGAAAGTTACATTTAAAGACGCAGTTAACGCTGGTATGACATCTTACAAGGAGTCTGGATCACTTCCATCAGTTATTAAATCCAACTTCATCGACGGATTTAAGATGGCACTTAACATTGCACCATCTCTACTTGGAATTGGTATGATCGGACTTATACTTGCAAACTACACACCAATTTTTGATATTATCGGATACATCTTCTATCCATTTACAATGCTAGTTAGAATGCCTGAGCCAATGATTACAGCAAAAGCACTTGCTCTTTCAATAGCAGAGATGCTTCTACCTGCACCAATCATTGCAGCAGGAAACTTCGATATAATTACAAGAATGCTTGTTGCAGTTGTTTCTGTATCTGAAATTCTATTCTTCTCAGCATCTATTCCATGTATCATGGGTACTGATATTCCTATCAAGTTCTCAGACTACATCATTATTTGGATTGAGAGGGTAATCTTAAGTATAGTTATTACTGCTCCAATACTTTTCTTAGTATTTGGTTAATTTAAATTAAAAAAAGTCGAAGGGCAAAACCCCTCGACTTTATTTTTTTATTTTTATAATTTATAAGAAACTACTTTGTCTTCATCTAATACTCTAAATGTGAAAGATTCAGATACAAATAGTCCAACATTTTGTGGATCTTCTTTTTCATATCCTATAGAAAAATCATGTCCCAAAGTAAATTCAAAATCTTCATCTTTGTGCGGAATCATTATTGCGCCTTTGCATGCTTTAGAAAGTATTATATCTCCTCCGATAATTTTTTTTACCACATCAAGAAGATATACTCCGCCTTCGATTTTATTTATAAGATTATAAGCTTCTTCAGATACTATTAAGTCATAAGGACCTTTTGCATAAGAATATTTTAAATCAGTTGCTCCTTGTCCAATATTTTTTAGAATAGTGTTTGTTTCTTTTCCAAAAGAATATTGGTGAGAAGCTGCATCATGTAGTCCAACTATTTCGTCCTTGTAACCATTAAAGATTACATCATCTTCAAATAATGCAAGCTTTTCGCATGCTTCTTCTAAGTTGTCAAGATCTGCATCTTTAGCACCGCGGTCGATATTGTCAAGTTCCCAGCGGTCTAGGTTAAAGCTAACTCTAGCTTCTATTAGGCTTTTTAATTCGTACTTGCCAGTGCAAATATCAGATACATTTTTATCAGATTCTACGTCTTTTATTAAATCAAGTCTGCCACAGTTAACTGCTGCATAGTCCCAACCCTTTGGGCCAATAACACTTAGAGCTTTTCTTGCGTTTAAAGTGTTTACAAAAACGTCTTTTGCTGTTTCGTCTATCTCTTGCCAAGCATCATTAGATATTGGTGCCAGGTTTCTCTTTAATATATTCATAAATCCTCCTATTAAAGTTCTCCAATTCCAAGATCTTTATCTTCTTCTTTTGATTCTCCTTCGGCATTTTCTTCAGCTTCCATGATTGAGCCTTCAGTAAATAGATATGTTTTCATTTGGTCGTCCCATCCGTCTTGGTTGCGACGAAGCCACTCAAGAGTCATAATGGCATGTTCCATTTCTTCAACGGCATTGTGCCACAAGATTTCTTTTAAATCTTCCGAAGTTGTAACTTCAACTCTTTCTGTGTACCATAAAACTGCTTCAACTTCTTCAGCAAAACTATTTAGTGCACGAATAATATCTCTTGTGCCTTCGCTCATTTCGCGTGCGGGTTCATGATAATCTGACATAAAATCCTCCTTAATTTTTGTAGTTTGTTATTTGTCCTACTCTACACTTACCCGTAAATAGCAAGATAACACTTTTATTTTATAAAGTAAGTGAAAAAAGTATAAAAAATTGCAATAAAAAAGACAGGTTTCCCTGTCAATTTATAATTATACAGTTTTTCGAACTACATTATATCCCATATTCTTTAGGATTCCCGTTACAGAATTTGTTGGAACAAGGTGAGCTGATCCGACTAAGATAAAATATGTGTTTTTGCCATCTTCTTTAAGAAGAGCGTCAATTTTTTTCGCCATATTTTTGTCCCTCTCACTAGTTAAGGCTTCGCTAAATTCTTTTTGTGCGCCGATACCCCCTGTAGTTAAGTATAGAAGCGTATTGTCGTCGCCATCAATCCATGCGTTAATTAAATTGTCGATTGATCTATCCATATTTGTGTAGCCATTTTGTTCGATTTCGTTAACGAGCCCCTTAATCATTTCAATATATGCTTCTTTGTTAAAATCGGCAAGGACCTGAGACTGATAATCCACAGTCTCTAGCTGATCAATTGGAATATTATTTACTAGAGCTTGTGACAAAAAGTAGGACTCAACGCCATAAGCTGCGTGAGCAATGGACTTGTTGGGATTGTTTGAAAGATTGTTGTAAACTGCCCAAGGTCTAAGCTTTTTTATATTTTCTTCAGGAACGCCGTTATTTTCAAAAATCTTTACAACTCTATTGTATAAATCTTCTCCCAAATCTTCTTTTAGAAGTCCCTCTTCGTCGTAATATGCCTTTTTGTTGGCAGCTTCAATCTCATCTTTTTTTGTGAGGTCAATTTCCATATAAATCTTTGAAGATTTTTTTAAGGAATTAAGTATTTCACGACTGACAGGATACATCTTTGTAGCTCCAACGTGGACGGAACCGAGCATGTAGACTGTGTTATTTTTATTTTTAACTTCGTAGAAAAATCCCTTAGAAGTGAGGTTTTCTTTTTCGAGTTTATTTGATACTGCCCTTTTATAAAGTGCAAGCATCTCTTGCAGTGGTATGTCTGTGTTTAGGTAGTCGTCATCAACAAGACCCCTAAAGATTTTTTTATCCTGCAAGTTTTTTATTTTGTGCTCGTCCTTAAGTAGTGCAGAAATTGACTTTAATGTCTCGAGCCTTGTCGTGTTTTTAAATTCAAAGTTTCCAGTTTCTATTCCAGCTTGAGCAAGCTTTTCTTTTGATAATTTAAAAACTGTGTTTAAATCTTCTATTGTGGCAGGCGACTTAAAGTTTTCATCTGGATTTAATCTCTCAATTGGAAAAATTCCCATAAACTGAACTTCGTTTAGTTCTTTAATTGCCCAAGGGCTGTAATTTTCGATTTGTTTTTTTGGAGAATTTGTCTCTCCCGCGCTAACTTCTTCGATGGAGCGTATTTTTTCGCCTAAGCTACTTTTTTCACTGACATCTCTTGTATTTATTTCATCATTTTGCAAGATTACGTCTTCTGGTACTGTTGCAAAAACGGGGCTTAAAAGCGTGGGAATTATAAGTAATGCTGTGAGTAATTTTTTGATATTTTTCATAAATCCTCCCTTCGATATTAATTAAATATATCTTTAAGATTTTTAATCAGCTTTTCATTTTCCTTGTCTGTAAGAATGCATACCCTAAAATAAGAGTCGTCTAAACCCTTAAAAGTTTTGCAATCTCTAACTATCATAAGCTCCTGTGAAAGTTTTTCACGAAGAGCAGTCGAACTTATATTGCTGTGAATTTTAACAAGTATAAAGTTTCCCATTGACTCAATTGGTTCGAGTCCATTAATTTTACCCAGTTCTTTAAATAGATAATCTCTTCTTGTTTTTATAAAATTAAAAACTTCTCTGTGATAGTCAATGTCACTAAACATAACTTGTCCGCACATGTCGGCGACAGAATTAATCTGCCAAAGAGTTTCTTTATCTTTAAAACTTTTGATGAGTGCTCTATCGCTTGTTATTCCATAACCAAGCCTTATGCCGGGAAGGGAGAAAAATTTTGATGTGCCTCTTGTTACTAGGAGATTGTCGTATTTTTTTGTGAGAGAACCAGATGAGAAAACTTCTTGGTCGCAGAACTCTGTGTAAGTCTCATCGACAATTAATTTCACATCAGTCTCTTTTAAAATCTTCTCAATCTCATGCCTTTTAAGAGCAGTTCCCGTAGGATTATTTGGATTTGCAAAGACAAATAAATTTATGTCATTGTCCTTAATATAAGAAATAATTTCATCCACATGGATTTTAAACTTATCTTCATACTTTAGATTAAAGTGGAAAATATTTGAATTAATCTTTTTAAGCTCCTCTTCGTATTCGCTATAACATGGGCTTAAAATCATTGAGTTCTTGGGAGAATAGTACCCTACACTTGACTTTAAAATTTCTGTCGCGCCAAGTCCAAGAACAATGTCATCCTCATTTGCCTTGTTGTAAGTCGCAATGGACTTTCTAAGCTCCACATACTCTGGATCGGGGTATGTGAAGAGTAAATTCAAATTGTCTTTTATATAATTTAGAGTCTTCTTGCTTGCGCCGAGGGGATTGATATTTGATGAAAAATCTGAAATTTCCAAAACATCAATGTTTCTCTCTCTTGCAATCTCAAAAACATTAGCACCGTGAGCTTTCATATACACCTCTTAAAGGCATTCGCCTTGTAATTTTAAAATTAATAACTTCGTAGTTTTACGAATTTTTGATACAATTATTAATACAATTGTACAGTAAATTAAAAAATAAATAAAGGTATAATGGTCCCTGCTTTGGGTATTATGAGTAAAGAGGTGCAATATGAATAATTTTTTAAACGATTACAAAGATTTTGGAAACAGAGAAATCTATGAAAAAATCGAAAAAATCTTTGATAAAAACACATCTGGTTACGGAAAAGATGAAATATCAGATAGAGCTCGCGAGCTTTTGAAAAAAGAAATAAAAAGAGACTGCGACATCGAATTTATATCTGGCGGAACGGCAGCAAATATTTTGGCAACAACATTTAACCTAAGGCCCTACGAGGCAGTCCTATCAGCACAAACTGGCCACATCACTCACCACGAAACAGGTTCAGTTGAAGCAACAGGGCACAAAGTTGTCACAATAAATACAGAAGACGGCAAGCTAAAGCCTGAAAAAATTAAGGAGCTTTTGGACAGTCAGTCAGAAGAAATAGACGTAGAAATAAAATTAATCTACATCTCAAACACAACAGAAGTTGGAACAGTCTACACACTTGATGAAATAAAAGAAATCTACGAGCTTGCAAAAGAAAATAATTTATACCTATACATCGACGGAGCAAGAATTGCCCACGCTATGGCAGCATCGGGAGTAAAACTTTCTGAAATAGCAGAAAACTGCGACATATTCTCCCTTGGAGGAACAAAAAACGGTGCAATATTTGGCGAGGCAATGATAATTTTAAACGACGATCTTAAAAAGAATTTCAGATCTTACATGAAACAAAGAGGAGCCATGATGGCAAAATCTTTCTTAATCGGAATATCTTTTGAGACGCTTTTTGAAGACGGACTTTATTACAGAAATGCAGATCACGCATACAAAATGAGCAGAATCTTGGTAGAAGGCTTAAAAGAAATAGGAAGAGAGCCACTATTTGGCGAGTCAAACCAAGTATTTATAAAATCGAGTCCAGAAGAAATCGAAAAATTATCAGAAGAAAATATATTTGAAGTGGATAACAAAAAAGAATCCATAATAAGACTTGTGACAGATTACAGAACATCTGAAGAAGAAATAAAAGGATTTATAGAGGGGATGAAGAAATGCTAAACAGAACAATGACAGTAGAAGAAGCAGCAATGAGAAACAAAAACGTGATACCAAAACTTATAGAACTTGGAATCGATTACGACATGGTTGCAACAGAAAAAATCGAGCCAGTGTTAAAAGAAAACGACATTAGTTTCGAAGACTTTCAAGAAATGATTGGCGAAACAAATATCTACGCTGACCTAGACAAGTACAAAGACTACACAAAAGAAGAACTAATTAAGATGATAGTTACAAAAATTCACCCAAAAGAATTATCATTAATAGAAGAAATTGACAACGGATTTTCAAAATCAATCAAAAAATATTACAGAGAGTGCGGAGAGCAACTTTTCGTAATATATGAAATAGTGCTACTAATAAAAGCAGAGCTCGTTAGTCACTTCTCAAGCGAAGAAGAATACGAATTTAAAGAGGCACTAAAAAATAAAGACGTGGACTACGAAAACCTAATAGCAGAACACGAAAAAATAATAGGACTCTTCGACAGGATCAAAGTATTGACACATTCCTATAACCTAAACCTAGATATAGAAGAAGTAAAAGAAATCGAAGCAAAAATGAAAGAACTAGACATACACTCAAGAAGACATATATATATCGAAAACGAAATATTGTTTAAAATGTAAGGTATAAGCGGTGCAAAGTTGCATCGCTTTTTTAATGTTATAAGTTATTATTTAATTAACAATTATTAAATTTGCTTTTCTGTTATAATTATTGTAGATATATTACAAATTAACTAGAGGAGCAAGATGAAAAAATTAAGATCGACAGACAATGTTGTTAAGATTTTATTTCTGCTTAGAGACTCAGAAGAGCCATTGGGGCTTACTGATATAAGTAACATGACAGAAATAAACAAAAGCACTGTCTATAATATATTGAGCACTTTAATGTTTTACAATTTAATTAGCAAAGATGAAATTACTAAAAAATACAGCTTGGGAGTAGGTGTTCTGGGACTAAGTACAAAAGTTTTAAACAGATTAGACATTCGAAGTATAGCTAGGCCTTTTATGAATGAGCTTGCTACAAAAACTCATTCAACTGTAACTCTTGGTATCGCAAATAATAATAAATTTATCTTTATTGAACGAATAGATGGCGTTGAAAATGTTAGATTTTTCTGTGATATAGGTAAATCCGTAAACTTTTTTGAAGGAGCTGCTTCGAAAGCGTATTATGCATTCGCTGAGCCTGATTTGCAAAAAAATACAATAGATAAAGTAAAAATTAAACACCCAAATTTTGACGAAGAGGTAGAAGAAATAATAAAAAATGGTTATTCAACAAGTAACGAAGAGGTTGATAAAGGAGTAAAAGCTTTTGGAGCTCCAATTTTTAATCATGAAAATAAAGTTGTTGCAGGTATCGCAATAGCTAATATAAGTTCTTTATTAGATAAGAAACTTGAAGCGATAAACATATCTTATTTATTAGATATTAGTAAAAAAATATCAGAAAACTTAGGAGCAGATATAAACTCCTTATAAAAAACAATATGTAAATTATAAAATTCCCTTAGTTTTAAATATGGGAATTTTTTATTTGAAAAATAATCGACTACTCGTTTATTAATTTTATAAAAACATTTCCAATATTCATCACTTTATCAAGAAAAACTGTTGACTTGTTTTTTGGAAAAGAATATAATAGTCT
>NZ_JBMNPQ010000032.1:0-16269 GCF_050943655.1 Peptoniphilus sp.
AAAACAGGAATTCGATGATTTGGAAGTGGGCGTAAATGTTCTTACAATTCACAAATCAAAAGGTCTAGAATTTGATGCTGTAATAATTGCAAATATGGATAAATCTAATTTGATTTCAAATAAAAACAAAATAGTTGTAGATAAAGAGGTGGGTCTTGGAATTAAGTCTAACTTTTCTACTGCAAATTTCGACAGGGCAAATAGGAATTTAAGAGACATTGACAGTGAAGAAGAAAAGAGAATACTTTATGTAGCCATGACTCGTGCTAAAAAGGAATTGGTACTTTTTGGAAATTATGAAAAATCAAGACCTGCATCTTTCTTTTCAATCATTAAAGATTCAGGTGTGGAAGTATGCGAGTACACCTTTAAGAGAGAAAAATTAAAATCACAAGATGAAACTCAGCATGAGCTATTTAATTTTAATAAGGAAACTGAATTTAGAATTCGTGAATATTATACAGTCTCTGACTTCTTAAATTTCAGAAGAAGCCCTGAAGAATTTTATAAAAAATATTTTTTGGGAATTGATGATTATACAAATGGTAATAGCGAAGAAAAAATTATGGATCCCAAACTACTTGGAGAAATTGTTCATTACTTTGCAAAGACTAACAACAAAAATGATACTTCCAATAGTGATATTGATTTATATATTGAAAGAATTTTTAATTATTATGAGGAAGAGTTAAACGAAGATAAATTTAATTTAGTAAAAAACTTGTGCTTAAACTATCTATCAATGGAAGAAAACGATGTTCTCTATAAGGAACTTTTATTTTATTACAATCTAGACGGTTATCTAGTAAAAGGCTATATTGACGCTGTAATTAAAATAGATGATAAATATTATATTGTAGATTATAAGACAAATGATGCAGATGAAGAATATCTATTAAAAACATACAAACCTCAAGTTTTGATTTACTCAAAAATCTTTGAATCTTTGTACAATATAAAAATAAATGGTGCTTATATTTATGACCTAAGGGGTAGTAATAAGTTGAAAGTTGAAACTCATGACTCTGAAATTGCGAGCATTATGAAAGAGTTTTCAGAATTCATAGATTTCACTAGAAAACATATAGTTTATAAAGATTATATATTATAAATAGGAGGATTTAAAAAGTTATGGATTTTAAGAAAGAATATGCTTCAAAACTAATAAGTGCAAAAGAAGCAGCAGCTATGGTAAAAGATAATATGTGGCTTGACTACGCATGGGCTGGTAACACTCCAGTTGCTTTTGACCACGCACTTGCTGAAAGACTTGATGAACTTAACGAAATCAAAGTTAGAGGCGGTGTATTACTTTGGGAACCAGAAATATTTAAAAAAGACCCAAATGGTGAAAAAGTAGTTTGGAATTCATGGCACGCTGGTGGACCAGATAGAGCAAGAATTAACAATACTCCAGGTGGATTCTATGCACCACTTAGATATTCTGAACTTCCTAAATGGTATAGAGAAAACTGTGAAGTTAACATTGCAATTATCGCTGCAACTCCAATGAATAAACACGGAATGTTTAACTTTGGTCTTAACTGCTCACATCTATACGCAGTAATTGAAGCTGCAGATGTAGTTATTATTGAAGTTAACGAAAAACTTCCAACTTGTCAAGGTGGATTCGAACACGAAGTTTCAATTGATAAAGTTGACTACATTATTGAAGGAGATAATCCTGATTTAGCTACACTTCCTAAGGGCGGATTTAATGAAGTTGATAAAGCTGTTGCAAGACAAATAGTAGAAGAAATTCCAAACGGAGCAACTCTTCAACTTGGAATTGGTGGCATGCCTAACGCAGTAGGTCTTATGATTGGTGAATCTGATCTTAAAGATTTAGGTGTTCACACTGAAATGTATGTAGACGCATTTGTTGAACTTTCTAAAAAAGGAAAAATCAACGGATCTAAAAAGAATATAGATAGATTTAGACAAGTATATGGTTTCGCTGCAGGTTCACAAGAAATGTATGATTACATGGATATGAACTCACAAGTAATGGCAGCACCTGTAAGCTATACAAATGATGCTAGAGTTATTTCTCAAATTGATAACTTTGTATCTATTAACTCTGCAGTTAACGTAGACTTATTTGGACAAGTAAGTTCTGAATCAGCAGGATACAGACACATCTCTGGTGCTGGTGGACAACTTGACTTTGTACTTGGTGCTTATCTATCAAAAGGTGGAAAATCATTTATTTGCTTGCCATCAACTTATACAAACAAGAAAACAGGCAAGAGCGTATCTAATATAGTTCCTGACTTTGCAACAGGATCTGCAATTACAGCTGCAAGACCAAACACTCACTGGGTTGTAACTGAACACGGTAAATTCAACTGCAAGGGTAAATCTACTTGGGAAAGAGCAGAAGGTTTAATCAATATCTCAGCTCCAGAATTTAGAGATGACCTAATTAAAGAAGCAGAAAGAATGAATATTTGGAGAAATTCAAACAAGAGATAATTTCCACAACTATTTAAATTAAAATATAAGCCATTGACTCATAACCAGTAGTCAATGGCTTCTTTTATGTCTTCTTTAGTTTTAACATCAAAATTTCTATTTTTTAACTCTTTATCAATTTCTGAAATCACAGACAACTTGTCGGCGCACCATTTTGGTTCAAAGAGACTTCTTTTATCTGGATCGCCAGTAATTCTATGGATAACAGTATTCTTAGGCATATTTGAAATGGCGTAGATAATAGTTTCAATATAATCTTCTCTTGTCATTAAATCAAAATTTTCTTTTCTATACATATTGTAAATGTCCGTATTTTTGCAGATGTATAAATTGTGGAACTTAACACCAAAGGGATAAATATTTTTTATATAATTAATAGTGTCAATGTAGTCAGTCTTATTTTCATATGGCAGCCCAAAAATTGCGTGAATTAAAAATAATATGTTATTTTCTTTGAGTTCATTTACTTTTTCGTCAAATACTTTGTGGCTGTAGCCTCGATTTATAAGTTTTATGGTCTTTTCATTTGTAGTTTGCATCCCAAGCTCGAGCCAAAGAAGTTTTTCTTCTGAGAGCTCTTTTAAATATTTTAAGACTTCTTTATCTAAACAGTCGCATCTAGTTGCTATTGAAATTCCTTTGATGTCATCTCTTTTAATTACTTCATCGTAAATTGATTTAATACTATTTAAATCGCCGTAAGTATTGGTGAAGTTTTGAAAATAAGCAATGAAGTTCTGAGCTTTCCATTTTTTCAGTAAAAAATCTTTTTGAGAATCAATTTGCTCACTAATACTTTCGCATCTATTGCCGGCAAATTCACCGCTACCTTTATCTGTGCAAAATATACAGCCCCTCTTTGAAAGAGTGCCGTCTCTATTTGGACAAGTAAATCCTCCATCGAGAGATAGTTTGACAGTCTTTCCATTAAAGTATTCTTTAAAAAAATCATTAAAAGATAAAAATCTTCTCATCAAATCACCAGTTTAATTATACTAAAGAATTCGAAAGGTGGCGAATTTTAAAAAATATTATATAATATAAAGAGTGAGTGATAAGATGAATGTAAAGTATAAAAATTATATTGTTCTATCGAGAAAATTTATATTTCAAGGAGATACTCTTAAGGCCATTAAAACTTTAGAAAAAGCTTTAGATTTTGCTCCAAACGAAGACGAGAAAATTTCGATTTTATTTGAAATTGCAGATCTCGAGATAGAAAATGAAAATTTTAATAATGCCAAAGATATTTATAAAGAGATTTTAAAAACTAAGGAAGAACCAGGAGCATATTACGGTCTCGCAATGGTGGGAGAATTTTTAAAAGAGAGCGATGAGTACTCGATTAAAAATTACAAAAAGGCAATAGATCTTGATGAAAACTATGACAGGGCTCACTATTACTTGGCTCTTTTATATGACAAAATTGGCGAAAAAGACCTTGCAATAAATCATTTTAAGACTGCAATTAGTTTAAATCCCTATGACTATGTCAGCTTAAATGATTTAGGTTCGCTTTATGAAGGTTTAAATAAGGACGAATGTGCCAAGAAATGTATTGAAAAATCTCTTGAGATTAATCCCGATTATGGAAGAGCACTTTATAATAGGGGAGTTCTTTACAAAAAAGAGGGTAAGAATGACTTGGCACTTAATGTATATTATGAAGCAATAGATAAATTTAAAGACCCTTTTTTATTTTTGAATATGTCAGCAATTTATATTGAAGAAAAAAGATATAAAGAGGCGCTAGATATTTTAGACACTGGACTTATGAGATTTCCAGAAAGTGTAAATCTTCACTACAACAAGGCATGTGTGTTTAGTATACTTGGTGATAAGGCTAAATCAAAATCAGAAATTAAAAGGGCCATTGAAATAAATAAAGATGCAGAAGTCTGGGCAAGTACAGATCCAGACTTGATGGAAATAATGGGGGAGTTAAGAAATGATAATAATTAAAACAAAAGATGAAATTAAAAAAATGCAAGAAGCAGGCAAAATTTTAGCTTCAGTGCATCACGAACTTAGGGACTTTATTAAACCTGGTGTAAAAACTATTGATATCGATAGATTTGTAGAAAACTATTTATTAAAACACAATGCAACACCTGAACAAAAAGGATATGAGGGATTTCCTTATTCAATTTGTGCATCAGTAAATGATGAAATTTGTCATGGATTTCCTAGCGAATATGTTTTAAAAGATGGCGACATTATAACTGTAGATATGGTTGTAAATTACAATGATTGGCTTGCTGACTCAGCTTGGTCCTATGAAGTGGGAAATGTAAGTGACGATGCTAAAAGACTTCTAAAAGTTACAAGAGAGTCAATGTATAAAGGAATTGAACAGGCAGTTCTAGGAAATAGACTTGGTGATATTTCTCATGCAGTTCAAACACACGCAGAGTCAAATGGATATTCAGTTGTAAGAGAATTTGTCGGCCATGGAATTGGAAGAGAAATGCACGAAGATCCTCAAGTGCTTCATTATGGAAAGGCTGGACGTGGAGTAAGACTTCAAGAGGGAATGGTATTTACTATCGAGCCTATGATTAATATGGGCAAAAAAGAATTAAAAATGGATAGCAACGGTTGGACTGCAAGGACATTAGACGGCTCACTTTCTGCTCAATATGAGCATCAAATTGCAATTACTGAAAATGGACCTATAATAATAACTGACCAAGGCGATTGCTAATGTATGAGTGATTGCGTATGAAGAAAGCAAATTTATTAGAGGGCAATATTTTTAAAACTTTAATAAAAATGGCAATGCCTCTTATGGGTATTGCCTTTGTTCAAATGGCATATCAGTTAATAGATTTGATGTGGCTTGGACGACTTTCTACTGAAGCTGTTGCATCTGTTGGTGCAGGAGCTTTTTATATATGGATGGCACAGTCAATTACTCTAATAGCTAAAACTGGAACTTCTGTAGGACTTGCGCAGGCCTATGGTAGGGGCGATAATGAAGAAGCTAAAAAAGTTTGGATAAGTGGATTTTATTTAAATCTAATTATATGTTTAGTATTATCTGCAATTTATATTTTATTTAGAGAGCAGCTCATAGGTATCTATGGGTTTAAAAAAGAAGTTCACGAAATGGCTGTCATGTACCTTTACATTATTTCTGTTGGACTAATTTTTACATTTTTTAATCCAATGCTTTCAGCTACTTTTTATTCAAAGGGCAATTCAGTAACGCCTTTTAAGATATCTATTATTGCACTTATTACAAATTTAATTCTCGATCCACTTTTAATTTTTGGGATTGGAGTTTTTCCAAGGCTTGAAGTTGCAGGAGCAGCTCTTGCCACAGTTATAGCACAAGCTGTTGCAACTTTTATTTATATATTTGTTGGGATAAGAAGTAGACAAATTTTTATAAAAAATGATTATTCTAAAATTCCAGATAAAAAATATTTTAAAAATCACTTAATTTTAGGTGTACCTGCATCTATGCAGTCAGTAATTCATGCAACAGTTGGAATTATTCTAAACAAATATATTGCCTCATTTGGTGCAATGTATGCAGCAGTTTATTCCATTGGTTCACAGATAGAATCTATTTCATGGATGACTTCAGATGGATTTGCAGTAGCTTTTTCTGCATTTTTTGGACAAAATTATGGTGCCAAAAATTATGATAGACTTCAAGAAGGAAGAAGAGAATGTCTTAAGATTATTAATATAATTGGAATCTTTGCAGCTTGTCTATTGTTTATTTTTGCAGAGGATTTATTTAGACTTTTTATTCCAAAAGATCCCTTGGCAATTAAAGCTGGAGTTGACTATCTAAAGATTATGGCATTTTCTCAATATTTTATGGCACTTGAGATTGGAACCACTGGAATGTTAAATGGACTTGGGCTTACAAAGTATCCTGGGATAAATGCTGTTATTTTAAATATTTTAAGAATTCCACTGGCACTACTCTTTATGCCAAAAATAGGAGTTCTTGGAATTTGGCTAGCCATGACAATTAGTTCAATTTTAAAGGGAATTATTTTAAATATATTGTATTTACATTTGCGAAAAAAGACTAAGGGCTTTACAATAAATATGAAGGATTTTTAATAAAGGAGATATTATGTTAAAACAATTTGAAAAACCACAAGCTGGAGAAGATATAGCTGTATTAAATACAAATAAAGGAACAATTAAGATTAGATTATTTCCAGAAGCTGCACCAAAGGCAGTGGAAAACTTTAAGTCTTTAATTCAAGATAAATATTATGACGGAATTATTTTTCATAGAGTTATAAATAATTTTATGATTCAAGGTGGAGACCCAACTGGTTCAGGAATGGGTGGCAAGAGCAAATGGGAAAAACCTTTTGAAGATGAATTTGATATTAATTTTAGAAACTTCAGGGGTGCTCTTTCAATGGCAAACTCTGGACCAAACACAAATGGTTCACAATTTTTTATAGTTCAAGGCGATAAAGTTCCTGCAGATATTATTTCTCAAATGGAAGAAATTGGAGCAGAAGGCGGATATTCTGATGATATTATTGACGGATATAAAGAACATGGCGGAGCATTTTGGTTAGACGGAAAGCACACTGTATTTGGTCAAGTGTTTGAAGGAATGGATGTAGTAGATGATATTGCCTCTACAAGAGTTGGCTTTATGGACAAGCCAGTAAATGACATTGTAATTGAATCAGCAATTATAGAAAAAATAGACTAGGAGATACGCATGCATCAATACAGAGGTAGAATGATAATTCACACTGGATCCATGTTTTCTGGAAAGACTAGTTCTCTAGAAAAAGATTTAAAGAGATTTTCAATAGCAAATTATAAAGTTGTTGCATTTAAACCTATTGTGGATAGCAGATATTCAAAAAAGGAAATTGTAACTCATGATAAAATTTCTTTAAAAGCAATGCCTGTTGAAACTTCTGATGATATCCTAAGAGAAGTTGAAAAAAGATCTCCAGAAGTTATTGGAATCGATGAGGTCCAATTTTTAAATGATAGTCCAGAAAATGTATTATCAAATATTGAAAAAATACTTGGAAAGGGAATTACTGTTGTCATAGCAGGACTAGATATGGACTACACAGCAAAGCCCTTTGAAATAGTTAAAGAGCTCATGCCAAAAGCTGATTACTTACACAAGCATCATGCTGTTTGCAAAAGTTGTGGTGCAGATGCGTGGGTTTCGCACAGAAAAATTGCTAGCGACAAAAGAGTTGAGATTGGAGCAATCGAAGAATACGAACCGCTATGCAGAGCTTGTTACAAAAAAGCTATGATTAATGATAAACTAAATAAAAACCAAGAAACTTTTATCTAAAATAAAACTATTTAGGGCATATGTCTTAAATAGTTTTTTTATTGGAATACATATTGACTTTATATAATCAACTGATTATAATATAGACAAAAGACTAGAGGTGATATTTTGACTCCTAGAGAAAAAGAGATAATTGATTTAATAAAATCTAATCCTATGATATCTCAACAGGAAATTGCAGAAAAATTAAATATTACCCGCTCAGGTGTATCAACCCATATCAACAATTTATCCAACCAAGGATTTATTATAGGGCGTGGATATATCTTGCGGGAAGATGAGTATGTTGCAATCCTTGGAGGTTGCAATATGGATATTGTTGGTTCTAGTTTTAATAAGTTAAAAGACAAAGACTCAAATCCCGGCAGAATTACTTATTCAAGCGGTGGAGTTGCTAGAAATATTTGTGAAAATCTTTCGCGTTTAGAAGTAAACACAACTTTTTTGTCCGTTCTAGGAGAAGATGATGCAGGTGTAAAAATTTTTGAAGAATTAAATGCTTTAAACGTAGACACTTCAAAAATATTATTTGAAAATGGCGACACTCCTCATTATCTTGCAGTCTTAGATGATGAAAAGGACATGAGAGTTGCAATTAGCGACATGGAACTTCTAAAAAAGATTGATAAAGATTATATTTTAAAAAACAAAACTATTTTAGAAAATGCAAAATATGTCGTAGTCGATACTAATTTGGAAAAAGAAACATTAGAAGTCATCTATAAAAATGTTGATGCAAAACTTTTAATAGATGGTGTTTCCACAGTAAAAGCTTTAAAACTAAAAGATATTCTAGACGGAATATATTTTTTGAAATTAAATATCTATGAGGCAAAAGCTTTAGCTGATGTAGAAAGCGATAATTTAGAAGAAATTGGTAAAAATTTAATAAGTAAAGGTCTACATTCTTTAGTTATAACAGCTGGAGAGAAAGGCTCATATTATTTTGATAAAGATAATTTTATAATTAAAGAGTCAAGGCCAATAGAAGTTGTAAATGCCAGTGGGGCAGGAGATGCTTTTATGGCAGGTTATGTATATGGACTCTTTAACGAATATGATATTAAAGATAGACTTAGTGTTGCAGATGCAATGGCAAGAATTGCACTAAAGAGCGAGAGTACAAGTTCTGAAGAAATAAATTTAAAAAATTTGGAGGATGAATTAAATGAATTTTGATCACTTAAAAAAATATTTAGATTTTAGCGATGAAGTTAAAAGAGCAATGGAAGAAAATAAACCAATAGTTGCATTAGAATCCACAATAATTTCTCACGGAATGCCATACCCACAAAATATTGAAACTGCAAAAGCATGTGAAGAAATAATTAGAGAAAATGGTGCAGTGCCAGCTACAACAGCTATAATTAATGGAAAGATTAAAATTGGTTTGTCTGAGGAAGAATTAGAATTTATGGCAACTTCTAAGGACATCATCAAAGCATCAAGAAGAGATTTTGCATATATCGTATCTCAAAAATTAAACGGAGCTACAACTGTTGCATCTACTATAATTGCAGCAAGACTTGCTGGTTTAAAAATATTTGTAACAGGAGGACTTGGTGGAGTTCACAGAAATGCAGAAGTAACTTTTGATATTTCACGTGACTTAGAAGAACTTGCATCAAATGACATAATGATTGTATGTGCAGGTTGCAAATCTATTTTAGATATTGGACTAACTTTAGAATATCTAGAAACTAAGGGAGTTCCTGTTTTTGGTTACCAAACAGAATATATGCCAGCATTCTTTACTCGCAAGAGTGAATTTAAAGTAGATTATAAAATTAATAATCCAGAAGAAGCTGCACGTGCTGCTCTAACACAATGGGATCTTGGACTAAAGGGAGGAATTCTTTTAACTAATCCAATTCCTGAAGCTGACTCAATGGATGAAGACAAAATCAACAAAGCTATCGAAGAAGCTCTAGTTGAGGCTGAAGAAAAACACATTCACGGAAAAGAGACAACACCATTTTTACTAACTAAGGTTTTGGAAGCTACTGAAGGAAAATCTTTAGAGGCAAACATCGCTCTTGTAAAAAATAATGCAAGACTTGGTGCTGAAGTAGCTAAATATCTATATGAATAAGAAAACGTCAGAATCAAAAACTATTTACACTTATGGAGTTATGCCAAAAGACATAAACTCTGGTGGTTCTCTTTATGGTCCAGTTCTATTTGACATTGCCGATCACAATTCGGGCACAACTGTCTTAAGACATGTCAGGAGTAGAATTGCAACTATATCATGCGACTCGTTACAATTTATTAAGCCAACTTTTAAGGGAGACTTTTTAACTGCAGTTACTATCGTCTCTGGCGTTGGCAAAACATCGGTTGAGACCTTCACTAAGTTTTATCGTGAAATTTCTATGACTGGTGAAAAAGAAATTGTGGCAACTTGTTTTTTAACCTTTAAGGTCAAGGAACTAGAGCCTGGAACAATACCAGGAATTATTCCAGAAACCGAAGAAGAGAAAATGATAATTGATGGTTACGAAAACAGACGTCAAATAAATAAAATGAGAAGAATGGAAAACAAAAGAATAGAAAGCTTTTTAAATTGCAAATATTAAAAATTCCGGGTGAAAGTCCCGGATTTTGTGTTATTTATGTGAAAATATATTTAAAAACTATGTTATAATTAAAATATGTTAATAGGAATATGTACATGCGAAATTTTTATTTATGAGGCAAATTCTTTAAAAGAAAAACGACGCATTGTAAAAAGTATTATAGAAAAATCAAAAAATAGATTTAATATATCAATCTCAGAGGTAGGATATAACGACAAGTGGCAAAAGGCCTTGATAGGTTTTGCAATCGTCTCAAATGATAAGGTTATAGTGGAACAAACTATAGAAAGTGTTACAAAATTTATGTCTTCTTATTCTGAAATTGAAATAATTGATATAGACAGAGAAATATTATAGGCATGGTGATTAATTGAATAATTTGCTGACAAAGGATGAAGCAAATCTTTGTTTAGATATTTTAGAAAAAGTTTATCCAGATGCAAAGTGCGAGCTTGAGCACGATAGTCCCTTTGAACTTCTCGTAGCTACGATTTTATCTGCACAATGCACCGATGTTAGAGTAAATAAAGTAACTAGTGAGATGTTTAAAAAATATAATAAGCCACAGGATTTTGCCAATATGGATATTTTATTCTTGGAAGATTTAATAAAAGAATGTGGTTTATTTAGAAACAAAGCCAAAAATATAAAAGCAACTAGCAAGGTATTGTTAGAAGACTTTGGTGGTGAAGTGCCAAAGACAATTAAGGAGTTAATGACTCTTCCAGGAGTAGGCAGAAAAACTGCAAATGTTGTTGCATCTACTTGTTTTGGTGTTCCGGCAATAGCAGTTGATACTCATGTATTTAGAGTTAGCAATCGCATTGGATTTGTAGATGAAAAAAATGTATCTAATACAGAGAAAGCTCTGCAGAAGGTAATACCTAAAGAGCGATGGACAAAAGCTCATCATCTTTTTATATTTCATGGTAGGAGAACGTGCTTTGCAAGAAATCCAAATTGTGAGACTTGTGAAATAAATCATATTTGTAAATATTATGGAGATAAGTAATGGAAAGTTTTAAATCTAAAATTGAAAATATAGATCGAAGAGCTTTAATTGCTTCGATTGCTGTTCTTGTTTTTATATTAATTTCTTTAATTTTTTATTTTGTGGAAAACAATTCGCCTAATATCCATAAAGGTGTAAAAATTGAAGGCATTGCCGTTTCTAATTTAAGTAAAGATCAGGCAAAAGATGTTGTAAAAAAAGAAACAGACAAAAGAATTAGAGAGCATGAGATTAACTTCACTTATGGTGATAAAGAGTACACTTATAGCTTGCAGAGATTTGGATATACATTAAATTTAGACGACGCTATCGAGAAGGCATATGAAGTGGGAAGAAGTGATAGTGGTATAAAAAATTTCTTCCAGATTACTTTTTCACCAATATTTAATAAAAATATTATTGCAGAGGGTGACATTAATAGAGACGCTTTAGATAATGTTTTGTACGATTTAAATGCAAAAACTTATATAAAACCAGTTGATTCATACATTAAAGTTAATCCAAATGGTGAGGTTGTCGTTGTAAAAGAAAAAATTGGTCAATATTTAGATAATGATGAATTTACAAAATTAATAGAAGCTGACTTCATCAATAAGGATAAAATCGAACTGCCAATCTATAAGACTGAGCCAAATGTTAAATCAGATTACTTTGCAGGAATTGACAAGCTATACGCAGAATTTGAAACGAACTATTCATCTTCACCTAAAGGAAGAAAAGAAAATATAAAAATAGCATCATCTAAATTCAATAACTTAAAAGTAGAGCCAGGTCAAGAAATTTCATTTAATGATGTAGTTGGCGAAATAACTGCAGATAAAGGATTTAAAACAGCAACAGTTATAGTTGGTGGCAAAAGCGAAAGTGGAATTGGTGGGGGAGTATGTCAAGTATCTACAACTCTTTATAATTCACTTGTCATGAGTGACTTAGAAATAGTGGAAAGGCATAATCACTCAAGGCCAATTAATTATGTAGACTTGGGAACAGATGCTGCAGTCGTTAGCAATTATAAAGACTTAAAATTTAAAAATAATACAGAAAATCCAATACTAATAATGGCAGATGCAAATGGAGAAAATCTAAGCTTTAAAGTTTTTGGTAATTCCAAGGATAGAGACTATACAGTAAAAATGGTACCTCAGCTTCTTGGAGTAGTAAGTCCTAATGTCATTACAACATATTCGGATAATATTTCTGAAGGACAAGAAGTTGTCAAAGAATCGGGAGCAAAAGGCTATTCTTATGTAACCTATAAAGAAGTAATTAGAGACGGTAAGGTAGTCAGCAAAGAAAAACTATCAAATTCTTACTATGTACCTAAAGACAAGGTAGTAGTTATTGGAACAGGAACATCAAATGACGATAGTTCTGAAGATGAAGATTAAGAGTGCTTAAGGGCACTCTTTTTTAAAGTGCAGAAAGTATGGTAAAATACAGTTATGAAGATATTTAAAAAATTCAGAAAAGAAAAGTCAATATATAGAAGACTCTTAGAAACAGGATTTAATCCTGAGCTTTATGATGATTTAAATTTAACGGATGGAAGTTATGAATTACAAATCGCAAAGGGAGAGGTTCAGGTAAAACATATTTCAACAAGAGAAATTAATCAAGCTGTCGATGATTATTATGCGAGGAAAGAAGAAGCTATTAAAGAATTTGAAGATTTCTTTAAAGAACATAGAGCAATAGAATCAGAAAGACATTTTTTAACTCATCTCATGCAAAAAATAGAATTTTCAGAAGATAAGTTAATAGGACTTTCAATTTTACTAATGAGAGATTCAACAGTAGAAGAGTGCGTAAAGTTTGGAATGCTTATGACAAAATATTATAATCTAGGTGAAGTAATTAGAGCTAAAGAAATTTTTATGAACTTATCAAGACATCCAGCATTTATATACTATGGTATAGATTTTATTAAAAACATTGATTATGCAATACTTGATGATTGGCACGAAAAAATGCCACAAATTGGCAAAGAAATTATAGAGGAGAAATCATGGATTTAGGAAAAGTACAAAAGTTAACAGTCGAATCGAAAGAAAATGGCAGAATATATTTATCAGATGGAACAAGAAAAGTAGTCTTAAATAAAGATGAAGGCAAAAATTTAAATATTGGTGATAAGGTAGACGCTTTTATTTATAATGGTCACGGAGACTTTGAAGCAACACTTAAAAAACCATTTGCAGAAGTTGGCGATTTAAAAAAATTAAAAGTTGTGGATAAAGCAAGAGTTGGATATTTCGTGGACAATGGTACAGATAAAGATGTATTTTTACCATTTTCTGAAGCTACAGGTAGACTCTATGTGGGTGAAGAATATTTGCTCTATCTATATCATGACAAGAGCGACAGACTTGCTTTTACGATGAACATCAAAGATAAATTAAAGAAAAATGATAAGTTTAAAGTAAATGACTATGTTAACGGAACAATTTATGGAATGGGAAAGCCTGGAGCTTTTGTTGCAATAGAAAACGAATACGATGGTATGATTCCAAGTGAAGAGCTAAAAGGGATATACAAGATTGGCGACGAAGTAGAAGCAAGAGTACAAAGAATTTTACAAAATGGAAATATAACACTTACACTTAGACAAAAAGCATACAAGCAAATGGATGCCGATGCCGATGAAATTTTAGAGCTTTTAGAAGAAAATAATGGAGTAATCGAGCTTGGGGACAAATCAGATCCAGAACTTATTAAAGACATAACAGGACTATCAAAAAAAGCCTACAAAAGAGCAATTGGTTCTTTATATAAAAGAAAACTTATAGATATTTATGATAAAAAAATTGAGTTGAGATAATGATTGAAAACAAAAATGAACTTAGGGGAATAATTGAAGATTTTGACTTTAAGGGCAGAGGTATTACAAAAATTGATGGCGTGCCTGTATTTTTAGACGGTGGAATAATCGGAGATGAGGTCTCATTCTTTATAACAAAAGAGAAAAAGAATTATTACAATGGGAGAATAAATAAAATAATAAACTATTCTAGCTTGAGACAAAAAAGTCCCTGTCCATATTCTGATAAATGCGGTGGTTGCGATTTTTTAGAATTAAAAGATGAAGAAGAGTTAAAGTGGAAACAAAATTTGGTCAGAAATAACTTAGAAAAACTTGGCAAAATTTCAATTGAACCTAAAAAAATAATAAGTTCTCCAGAAAATTTTAAATATAGAAACAATATGCAGTTTCAAGTGAAGAATGGAGTAATAGGGTTATTTGAAAAAAATTCAAGAAATATTACACAGGTTCCGAATTGCTTGATGCAAAAGGACTCTGCAAATAAAGTATTAACGGTTCTGTCAAAATTTAAATACTTAAGAGATATTAAGACCATAGGTATCAGGACAAATTACAAAAATGAAGTCATGGTAATACTCGTGACAAATAAGAATAAACTTGACGTCAAAAGTATAATCGGAAATTTAATGGATATAGGCGTAACATCTTTTTATGTCAATTATCATAAAAATGGCAAGTCACGTTATTCAGATGAATTTAAATTGATATATGGAGATGAATATTTAGAAGAAAAAGTTTTGGATCTTAAGTTTAACATATCGCCAAAATCATTTTTCCAAGTAAACATTCCTGCAGTAGAATTTTTGTACAACAAAGCAATAGAATATCTCGATATAAAAGCGAATGATAAAATTTATGACTTATACTCTGGAGTGGGATCAATTTCACTTTGTTTAGCAAGTAAAGGCGCAGACGTAACAGGAATAGAAATTGTTCCACAAGCTGTAGAAGATGCAAGAATAAACGCAGATAAAAATAAACTAGACTCAAGGTTTATAGAAGGAGCAGCTGAAGAAATAATAACAAAGCTAAAAGAAGAAGAAAACATAGCACCAAATAAAATAATCGTTGATCCACCAAGGAAGGGATTAGATGAGAGCTTGGTAGATTTCTTAAAAGAAAACCCAGTAGAAAGACTTGTATATATCTCATGTAACCCAGCAACTCAGGCAAGAGATATAGAAATGTTAAAAGAGGTGTACAAGTTGGAAGAAATAACGCCGGTAAACTTATTTCCAAATAGCGTTCATGTGGAGACTGTAGTATTGATGTCAAGGAAATAAGATTATAGAGTATGAGACTGCTGAAATCAATGGCTTTTAGGATTTTTGGAAGAAATCTTAAAAGTCATATTTTTGATTAAATTTCCTTTGTGGGAACAGATCAACTTTAAAAATAATAAGGGTGTGTAGACAGGATAGATATTTATAGGGAGAATGGACACTTTAAATAGTTGAACAAATAAAAAAGAGCTAGTCGAGGTTAATCGGCTAGTTCTTTTAGCTAAAAGGGTATTTCATCATCGACTGGGAAATTAAAGCCAGAGTTAGATTCATTAGTATATTTTTTATTATATTCACTATGGTCGCATAAAATTCCATCTATAAAAAATCTTGTTTTAGCTCCACAAGTTTCACAGTACCTGGCATTACTTGGATTATGGTGTATTTCACCAACTTCTTCATAACCATTAAAATCTTGAGTATGAATGCCTTCGCAATCGTTATATAAATTTGTACCACAAATCCTACAAAACTCAGCGTTTTCACTAAATTCCTCGTTTCCACATCTAGGACAAATTTTTACTTTCATTGTTGACTCGTCAAAATCTACACCATCTTCATAAAGCATATCTCGTTCACCTCTCTCTTCGTTGCTTTCTTTAATATATTGCTTCATTGTTGTTGGGCTTCCGCATTCTGAGCAATAATAGTCAGTTAGTTTAACTTTATGTTCTTTATTATTAGAACACAAGTTAGATATAGAAACACCACATATAGGGCAGAACTTTGCTTCCCTATTGAAGTTTTTATGACCACAAATAACACAAACATCATATTTTTTAGGACTT
>NZ_JBMNPQ010000033.1:0-16127 GCF_050943655.1 Peptoniphilus sp.
TTTGGATTGGATTGATAACACGAACAGTAAAGTTTTTTTCAACAAGATATGAGTATAGAGATAACCAATAATGACCTGTAGCTTCCATACCAACTTCAAGTTCATTTTTGAAAGCCTCTAGTTTAAGGATTAAACTCTCAGCACCATCAATGGAATTTGAAAAAGAAAAAGCTTTAAAAATAACTTTTTTCTTATCATCAACTAATGAAGCAACATGAGTATTTTTACCAATATCAATACCTAAATAAAACATAAGATACCTCGAAAATGAAATTTTAGATAGACACCTCAAAATCTAATAACGTTACTGCCTTATGGTATATACGAAGTACCCTGGAAGGGTCAACATCTAACTTATTCGTAAACAGTTAAAAGATTAGAGGACTCACTCTTTCAAGTACGAGATTAAATCTCAAGGAGGGAACGAGTACACTCTATCTAATAACAATATTATACAGTAAAACTGAATAATACTTAGTCGATAAAGGATTATAGGTTACCTTTAACAACCTAAATACATTATATAAGGAGGGCGACATGAAGAGTTTTAAAAAATTATTTTTAGCATTATGTGTTTTGGTTTTCGTTTTAAGCGTGAACACTTTTGCTTATAGCATGGATGTGAGAGTAATTGTGGACGGAAAAGTAATTGAGTCAAGCGAAACAGGGCAGAATGAGGCGACGGGTTTTATCAGTAGCGACCGCACTTTTGTGCCCCTAAGACTTGTTGGTGAAAATTTAAACTGCACGGTAAAGTATGACGAAGCTACAAAAGATATTTTAATAACAAGCGACGACTTAAATATTAAAATGAATGTGAATAGCAAAGATTTTGCAGTCAATGGAGAAAATAAATCCATGGATGTTGTGCCAATTATTTACAAGGACAGAACTTATATCCCGATTAGATATATTGGTGAGGCTTTCGGCAAAGAGGTCAGTTGGGATAAAGATAGCTACACTTGTATAATAGGAGGCGTGGGAGATATTAATTTAGAAAACTTAAAAAAACTTTCACAAAAATCTGATGAAAATTATAAAATTTATACATTTGGAAATCCAAAGGTAACAGTAAAAATTCCAATGGAATTGTCGAAAGAGTTAGTTGTAGAAGATGATAATTATGGAATTAATATTTACGAAGCAATAAGTTATGGCAATGAGGAAAAAAGTAATGGATTTATGATGTCAGTATTTCAATTAGATTCCGATTCATATAAAGACATGATGGAAACATTTGGGATTGACAAAGTTTTAGATATTAAAGGGAATTTTTATGTTGCTGTAGATTATCTTAAGTTCCAAGATTTAGAAGAAATTTATGAACCGTTAGTAAAAACACCACATTATAAAGATCTTGTAGATAAATTAAATAAGGGTATGATCGTTACCCAAGAAAATCCTTCTAATGAGGTAAAAAAATATAAGATTTATACATTTGGAAAACCAAAAGTAAATGTAAAAATCCCAAGAGATTTATTAGATGATTTATCTGTTATACAAAAAGAAGCAGGCTATGATGACGGTATTAGAATTTATAACAATGCTGAATATTTTGGAGAAACTAAACGAAAGTTTTATTATGCAGTTGAGCAGTTTGAAGATCCAAAATTTGATCCAAATCGTACTAGAAGCGAACTAGTTAATAAAACTGGAAATACAATTACTGTAAAGTATGACACAAAATATATTGAAAATGGCGAAGATCCAATTTATGACAGACTTTGTAAAGAGATAATTGTCGAAATGGCAAAATAAATTTAACCCCGAGTTGATGCTCGGGGATTTGTTTTGTAAAATTATTCAATTTTATTGGCAAAAGTTTTTAAAAATACGCCGATAACTTTGTGAAATCTCGAAATATCTGTGATGTAGGCAAAGTCATTGTCGTAAATTTTTTTGATGTTCTTTATTTCACTCTCTTCGCCGGTGAAAACTCCAAAGGTGTTTACACCTCTCATCTTCATTAGCATAATTTCTTTTGCAGCATCCTTTACTGCCTCATCTTCTTTGTAGTCGAAACCTGGAATCGTCGCCTTTCCAACTAGTCCTACATTTATCTCATCAAAGGGAAGTCCGTCAGATAGGACGATTAAAAATCTCCTCACATCCCTTTCTTTTTCCAAGAGATGTCTCATAAATTTAATTGCAAGCCCGTCTCTATTTGATCCGCTCGGTGAATATTTAAAAATTTCTTTGTTTTTAAATTTTGGATCATTGTAGTCGCGGTACTTTCTTAGAATCAAATAATTATAGTAATTGTTAAAGGAAAATATCCTCGTCTTTATATTTAAGCTCGTGAGAGCCTCGGCAATTATAAAAGTTTCTGTTGCAATAATTTCTTTTCTTTGAAGCTCCGATGCCGATGAATCGAGGAGAATGTCCACAGTAATTTCTGGCGAGTCTCCCTTTTTTATTCGTTCAAAAATTCTATCTTCATTTAATTTTTTGCTCTTCCAAATGTCACGAGGTACAATATTTCCTGAATTGGAACGAGTTATTTCATCTGATACATCTTTTAAGAGTGAATTTTTTATGACAGATGATAGTTCTCTTGTTGCACGTTTATAAAGCAGTTTGTTCTCGTTATAGAAGGCGAGGTTTTCTTTGTAATTTTCGTCCATAAGTGACTCTTCGAAAGAATTTTTTGTATCGAAGTTGCCGCTTGGAAAAAACAATTTTATATCTTCGTGAATTCCAGTTGAAATCTTAGACTCTATTTTTTGTGTGATGTATCTTGGAATTTTTTCGACTCCATATTTTTTTACAATTTTTTTGTAAATAGCCTCTTCACTAAAACTGTTTTCTCTGTAGGCATCTTCTTTTACGCGGATGTCGTCGTCTTCGTCCAGGAAAAATGTAAATTCTGCCGACTCAATGCTGTACTTTTCCAAAAGTTCGACGTCTATGAATTTTGATTTTTTCTTTGGAGCCTTAAATTTTTTCTTGCTCTTCTCCTTAAATTCTTTAAATTCATCGTCCATATCCATTTTGAGTTCTTTATTTACGTGGAAATATTTTTTGAATAAATTTTGCAAAAATTCAATGTACTCTAAAGTGTCAAGAGATTTAAATTCTAAAATTTCATCTAGCATTTGTGAGAGGTTTTCCTGTATTTTTGAATACTCTCCTTTTTTTTCACGCAAGAATCCAAGGGCGAGTTCTTCTGGGAGAATTATTTTTTGTCTTTTTCTAAGAGATAATATTTTCTCTTCATGCTCTTTTCTAAAATCAATTGTGCCAGGTCTTTCTTGAATTATCTTTTCATAAAAGACATTCTCGATTACAATTTTTGCAATGGCAATCAGTTCGTCCCTATTATTTTGTCTCAAGATGAATTTTTTAATATAGTCATCAATCACTTCAAAATCATAATATTTTGCAGAAATTCCAAGAATTGCACTCTCATAAAAATCAACTGGCTTTAGGTGAAATTTTTCAAGGTCTATGGTGTAGTCGCCTGAGACTGTCCAAAAAATATTTTGTAATCTGTACTTATCCCACAAATAGATCACCAGATTTAATGCCAGATTTAAATAGAGTGTCGATTATGTCCTCGACGATTTCCTTTTCGTAGGAGTCGAAGGTCTTATCAGCGATTCCAAGTTCAAGAGAGCTCTTGATTGAAAGTCCGTGCTCCATAAGATCAATTGCTGCAAGCATTCCCCTAAGGTCAATTGCCTTTGAAGAAATTTCTGAGTTTAGAGATTTTTCTTGCAAGTCGAGGAAGAGTCTTACGAATAAATCGACATAATCTTCACGCAAATTTGTGTTTTCTAAAATTAATTTTTTGAGGTCACTATCTGTAATTGTCGGCATGTCGATTACTAAAAATCTAGACACGAGTGCCTCGTTTAAATCGCGCGTTCCAATGTAGCCGTAGTTCATTGTGGCGATAAATCTTGTCGCCTCGTGAAGGTTAAGCCTATCGTAGCCAGATACGTCAAGGACTCTTCTGTAGTCAAGGGCAGAGTGAACGACTGATAGGGCTTCGTTTTTTGCCATGTTAATTTCGTCAAAAACTGCAAAGCCTCCTGCAAGGCCTGCCTCGTAGACGGGACCTTTTTTGAGCACAACTTCGTTATTTTTAAATGTGTCTGAACCGATTAAACTTGCTGGATCAGATGAAATGTTTAGTGAAATTGTCCAAAGAGGTCTCTTAAATAAAAATGCCAAATTTTCTGCAAGGACGTTTTTTCCTGTTGCCTTTGGGCCGCTTAGGAGTATGTGGCTGCCTGATAAAATTGCGGCGATTGCCTTCTCCCAAGTTTCTTTGCCATAATATTTATATTTTAAGTGGGGGATTCTGTATTCATAATTTTTGTCAAGGTCGTAGAATTTTGTAAATTTTTCTACTTCGTCTAAAAGATTTTCAGAAACTCCCTGTTTTAATAAAAATTCTTTCATTGCTCCTCCAATTAGTATTTTAGTTAGTATTTCAATGCTTGTGAGATATTAATTTTATCACAAATTAAAATAAAATTACAAAAACTTTAATTTATTGCTTGACAGTAATAAAAATATTGTCTATAATCGTAAAAAAATATAAAGTCAATGAAGTGGTTCTTTCTTTATAAAAATTACAGCGAACTGAGTAGAGTGTGAGTCAGGAATTTGAAGAAGAAAGATAATAGGGCCATGGAGATGGCAAGGTGAGATTTAGCCTTGCACGTAGAGTTGTCGTTAAACTTTTAAGTGGGGTTAATCCTAAATTGAGTGGTACCGCGGAATATTCGTCTCTTTTCTTTTATAGAAAGGAGACTTTTTTTATTATCAAATTTGGGGGATATTATGGAGAACAAGATGAAAGATTTAAAACTAAACAAAGTTGTATTGGCATATTCTGGAGGTCTTGACACATCTGTCATGATTTCTTGGTTAAAAGAAAACTACGGCTGCGAAGTTATTGCAGTTTCTGCTGATGTTGGACAAGGCGACGAGCTAGATGGCTTGGAAGAAAAAGCACTAAACTCTGGAGCATCAAAATTATATATCGAAGACATCAAAGAAGAATTTGTTGAAGACTTTGTGTTTAATGCACTAAAAGCAGGCGCAAAGTACGAAAACAATTATCTTTTGGGCACAGCTTTTGCAAGGCCAATAATAGGCAGAAGACTTGTTGAAATTGCTCACAAGGAAGGTGCAGATGCAATTGTTCACGGCTGCACAGGAAAGGGCAATGACCAAGTTAGATTTGAAACATCCATAAGACATTTTGATCCAGATATAGAAATAGTAGCTCCGTGGAGATTTTGGGAAATAAAATCTCGTGAAGATGAAGAAAAATACGCGGCAGAAAGGGGCATTCCAATTAATAAAAATAATGGTTCTGCTTACTCTGAAGACTCAAATATTTGGCACATCTCTCACGAGGGACTTGAAATTGAAAGCCCTGAAAATAGTTTAGATTACAATAAATTCCTAAGCTGGTGCAAAACTTATGAAGATGCAAAAAATGAACCAGAGGAAATTGAAATAGAATTTGAAAAGGGAATACCTGTTGCAGTAAATGGCAAGAAGATGAAGGGCATCGAGATAATTAAATTATTAAATAAAATCGGTGCAGAGCACGCAATTGGAATAGATGACATTGTTGAGAACAGAATTACAGGAATAAAGGTTAGGGGAGTGTACGAGAACCCAGCTGGTTCAATTCTTTATAAAGCTCACGAAGTTTTAGAAAGCATTACTCTTGATGGAGACACGCTTAAGTTTAAACAAGTGATTGCTCTAAAATATGCTGATGAAGTTTACAAGGGATTTTGGTATTCAAAATTAAGATATGCTCTTCAAGCTTTTGTTGACGAGACACAAGATAGAGTTACTGGAAAAGTTAAATTAAAACTTTACAAGGGAAATATTATTCCAAATGGAGTTTCTTCAAAATATTCACTTCACTCAGAAGAATTTGCAACATTTGGGGAAGATGGAGTTTACGATCAATACGATTCACAAGGGTTTGTCAATTTATTTGCACTTCCACTTAAGATTGAATCAATTCAAAAAAGGAAGAATAATTGGTAATGGATTTATACAAGGGTAGATTCACACACAAGACAGCTGATTTGGCACATGAATTTAATAGCTCAATATCAGTTGACTATAAACTTTATAAATACGACATCTGTGGCTCAAAAGTCCACGCGAAGATGCTTGCAAAATCAAAAATTATTACAGAAGAAGAGTGCATAGATATAGTAAGTGGACTTGATGGAATTTTAAAAGACATCGAAAGTGGGAAATTAAAATTCTCAAGTGATGCAGAAGACATTCACATGTTTATTGAGGGAGAGCTTACGAAAAGAATAGGTGAAGCTGGCAAAAAACTTCACACTGCAAGGTCAAGAAACGACCAAGTTGCTCTCGATGTGAAGCTATATACAATCGATAAGACAAAAAATGCAATAGGACTTTTACTAGAACTTGAAGAAGTGCTAATTAACTTGGCAAAAGAAAATTTAAACACAATTATGCCGGGCTATACTCATCTTCAAATCGCACAACCTGTCACTTATGCACACAACATCATGGCTTATGCTCAAATGGTTTTAAGGGATATAAAGAGATTCTCTGACGCACTAAGTAGGATGGATACTTGCCCACTCGGTGCAGGTGCCCTTGCAACTACAACTTATGACATCGACAGAGACTACACTGCAAAAGAGCTTGGCTTTAACTCACCAACTCTTAACTCAATGGACTCAGTATCTGATAGAGATCATGTAATTGAGGCGATTAGCACAATGGCAATGTCTGCGATGCACTTTTCTCGTCTTGCAGAAGAGCTTATAATTTATTCCTCTCAAGAGTTCGGATTTTTAGAAATTGCAGACGAGTACTCAAGTGGATCGTCAATTATGCCGCAGAAGAAAAACCCCGACATGGCAGAGCTAATTAGGGCAAAAGCAGCAAGAATTAACGCGAATCTCACGGGAGTTTTGACAATGCTTAAGGCGACACCGCTCTCATACAACAAGGACCTTCAAGAAGATAAATATTATCTCTTTGACTCCTTCGAAAACTTTGAAATAACTGTAAAAATTTTATCTGGTATGATGAGTACTTTAAAGGTCAACAAAGAGAGAATGCACGACATGGCGAAGAAGGGTTATATAAATGCAACTGATGCGGCAGATTATCTTGTAAAGAAAGGACTTGCCTTCCGCGACGCATATTATATAACTGGTGCGATTGTAAAATATGGAATCGAAAATAATTTGAGCCTCTCTGAGATTGATCTCGATGTTTATAAAGAATTTTCTGAAGTATTTGATGAAGATTACTACAATTATATAGACCTAGAATATGTATTAAATGAACGCGATGTATTTGGAGGACCTTCTGCCAAAAGAGTGGCAGAACAAATTGAGCTTACAGAAAAAGAACTGGATAAATTTAAATCATTTAAGTTAGATTGATGTTTTAGTCTTTGAAATTTTAATATTTTTGTCAAGTTGTAGTAAAGCTTGTTGAAAATTACAGTCCATGTGTTATAATAGAAATAATTTCATAAGGCGATAATTGAGAATAGTAATTTAAATTGAATTTCAAGAGAGCAGGTGGATGGTGCGAATCTGCAATTTGATTTTTATGAATCCACCTCATAGTCTATTTATTTTAAGTGAACCATTTGGTTAATTAGGGTGGCAACGCGGGTCTCTCGTCCCTTTAGGGATGAGGGGCTTTTTTTATTTATTTTTATGGAGGTTTTATGTTAGATATTAAATTTATCAGGGAAAATCCTGAAGCTGTAAAAGAAAATATTAAGAAGAAATTTCAAGATGAAAAATTACCTCTTGTTGATGAAGTTATTGACATTGACGAAAAACTTCGTGCAGCAAAGACTGAAGGAGATAATTTAAGAGCAGAAAAAAATAAAGCTTCAAAAGAAATTGGCGCTTTCATGCAAAAGAAGGAACTCGACAAGGCTGAAGAAGCTAAGAAAAAAGTTGCTCATATTAATGAAGAAATTGCTCAGCTTGAAGCAGATGAAAAGACTCTTTCTGAAGAATTAAAAGAGAGAATGATGGTTATTCCACAAATGATGGATGAGACTGTTCCAATTGGAAAAGACGACAGTGAAAATGTTGAGCTTGAAAGATTTGGCGAGCCAGTTATTCCAGATTTTGAAGTGCCATACCACGTTGACATAATGGAAAGCTTTGACGGAATCGACCTTGACTCTTCAAGAAATACATCTGGTGCAGGTTTCTACTATTTAAAGGGCGACATTGCAAGACTTCACTCAGCAATACTTTCTTATGCAAGGGACTTTATGATTGACAGAGGTTTTGAATATCACATTCCTCCATTTATGATTAGATCAGATGTAGTTACTGGGGTAATGAGTTTTGCAGAAATGGAAAACATGATGTATAAAATTGAAGGCGAGGACTTATACTTAATCGGAACTTCTGAACACTCAATGATTGGTAAATTTATAAATACAATCACACCGGAAGAAGACATGCCTCTTGCACTTACATCTTATTCACCATGCTTTAGAAAAGAAGTTGGGGCACACGGAATTGAAGAAAGAGGAGTTTATAGAATTCATCAATTCGAAAAGCAAGAGATGGTTGTAATTTGTAAACCAGAAGATTCAAAAGATTGGTTTGTTAAACTTTGGCAAAACACTGTTGATTTCTTCAGATCACTTGAAATACCAGTAAGAACTTTGGAATGCTGCTCTGGAGACTTGGCAGACTTAAAAGTTAAATCACTAGATGTTGAAGCATTCTCACCAAGACAAAACAAATATTTTGAAGTTGGATCTTGCTCAAACCTTGGAGATGCACAAGCTAGAAGACTTAATATCAAACTTCGTGGAGAAAACGGAACTTATCTTGCACACACATTAAATAACACTGTAGTAGCACCACCAAGAATGTTAATCGCATTCTTAGAAAACTTGTTGCAAGAAGACGGAAGCGTTAGAATTCCAAAGCCACTTCAAATGTACATGGGTGGAATGGAAAAAATTGTTCCAAAGAAGAAAAAATAAAATATAAATTGAGAGTGGAGAATCTCTGTTGAGACTGTTTACAAAGCTCAAGAAATCTTATCTCATTACAGAAATTGGAAAGTTCATACTCTTGCAAATCTGAAAATCACAAACTCACTTCGTTCGAACAGTGTGATTTTCGGGCGATTTGCTTCAAGTTGAACTTTCTACAATTTCTTCCATAGGATAAGATTTCTTTAGAGCTTTGCAACATACATGGAGTCTGAATGGGTTCTCCACTTTTTTGTGAGTAAGGGCTCCCTATTTTGCTACTCATGGAAAAATAAAAAAATAATTAAGCATACGAAAAAAGAATTATATAAGATTTTTTAATAAAGAAATAGTACTCGCTTCTAGATGTGTATGCAGCACGTCATTCTCAGCGAGAGCTTTGCTCGAGTCGAAGAATCTGCACGTTAAGGAGAAACAACCTAAGCGTTTTAACAAGAAAATCTAAAGGAGACAACAAAACTCATCAGCAAATTATTGTAACACTTGTTGTTACCTCTATCTCGTCATTCTGAGCGAGAGCTTTGCTCGAGTCGAAGAATCTGCATGTTACGGTAAAACAGCCTAAGCGTCTTAACAAGAAAATCTAAAGGAGACAACAAAACTCATCAGCAAATTATTGTAACACTTGTTGTTACCTCTACCTCGTCATTCTGAGCGAGAGCTTTGCTCGAGTCGAAGAATCTGTACGTTAAGGTGAAACAGCCTAAGCGCCTTAACAAGAAAATCTAGTGGAGAAAACTCCAAAATACGGTACTTCAAGAGAAAGACAGGTCACTTAATACTATCGACTAACCGCAGGGTGACATAATGTGGCGAAAAATTTAAATTATATTTTTATCCCAAATAAAATAATCGCCTCAAATATATTGTACACTGCGAATAAATCTGTTATAATTTAAAAGACTTAGGGGAGTAACTACAAATTTTCAGTCGTCAATACGGCAATGCCCGGCTGAAAAACTTATTTAAGTTTGTGAGACCGATGTGTAATGCGTCGGTCTTTTTTTATTATTAAATAGCAGGAGGAAAAAATGGAAAAACTAGACAATTGGTACAACCAGTCCGTTGAAGATTCTCTAAAAAGTCTTGAGACTTCAAAAGACGGTCTTAGCACTGAAGTTGCAACCAAAAGGTTAGATGAGTTTGGCAGAAATGAGCTTAAGAAAGAGGAAAAGAAACCTTTTATTCAAAAGCTAAAGGATCAGCTTCTTGACCCAATGATAATTATACTTCTCGTTGCGGCAGTTATTTCTGCGGCAGTTGGCGAAAGTAGAGATACAATTATTATCATTGCAATAGTTGTTGTAAACGCATTTTTGTCCATCAACCAAGAGGGAAAGGCAGAAGAAGCCATTGCAGCTTTACAAAAAATGTCATCTCCAAAGGCGAAAATTTTAAGAGATGGCGACGACATTGAGATTGATTCTGCAGAAATCGTGCCAGGGGATATTGTAATTCTTGAGACTGGCGACATTGTGCCTGCAGACCTTAGACTTATTTCTTCATCAAATCTTCACATCGACGAGTCATCTTTAACTGGTGAATCTGTTCCAGTTGAAAAAGACTCCAAGGCCCACTACGATGGCAAGATGGAAATTGGTGACAGAGAGAATATGGCATATTCTTCAACTATTGTAACTTATGGTAGAGGAATGGGCGTTGTTGTTGAAACTGGTCATGGCACAGAAATTGGTAAGATTGCAACTTCACTTTCTACAGTGGACGATGAACAGACACCTCTACAAAAGAAACTTGCAAAACTTTCAAAGACTCTTGGAATTTTTGTAATAGTTATCTGCGTCGTTGTAATGGCTGTTGGAGTTTTATTTAAAAACGACCCACTTGAAATGTTTATGACATCTATTTCTCTTGCTGTTGCGGCAGTTCCTGAGGGACTTCCTGCCATTGTTACAATTGTTCTTTCAATTGGAATGAGCAAGATGGCAGCAAGACATGCCATAGTTAAAAAGCTTTTGGCAGTTGAGACTCTTGGAACTACTACAGTTATTTGTTCCGACAAAACTGGAACTTTAACTCAAAATGAGATGACAGTTACAAAGGCCTTTACTGATGGAAAGGTGTTTGAAGTTTCTGGAACAGGCTATTCTCCAAAGGGCGATGTAACTCTTGACGGAGAAAAGGTAACTGTAGAAGATGTTGAAAACTTAGAAGTTTTATCATCAATTGCTGCACTTACTAATGATGCAAAATTAAAAATAAGTGCCGACGAAGCCACAATTACAGGAGACCCAACAGAGGGCGCACTTTTAACTTTTGCAGAAAAGTCTGGCAAATCAATTGATGAAATAAATACAAAAATTGAAAGAATTGAAGAGATTCCTTTTGATTCTGACAGAAAGATGATGACAACTTTCCACGACAAATTTATAAAAGATAAAGTCGTGTCATTTACAAAGGGAGCTCCCGACATCATCATTTCAAAATGTAATAAGATTTTAATCGATGGAGAGATAAAGGACTTTACTGACAAAGAAAGAGAACTTGCTCTTTCTAAGAACACAGAATTTGCAAGAGAAGCTCTAAGATGTTTGGCATATGCTTTTAGAGTTCACGACAAAATGCCGGGCGAAATTTCTTCAGAAAATATTGAAAACGAAATGGTCTTCGTTGGACTTACTGGAATGATTGACCCAGCAAGGCCAGAAGTTAAGGCTGCAATTTATGAATGTAGAACTGCTGGAATAAAGCCAATAATGATTACAGGAGACTATTTAGAGACAGGTCTTGCAATTGCAAAAGAACTTGGAATTGCAGAGTCTGATGACGAGGCTATTATGGGCCGCGAGCTTAACGAAATGAGCCCAGAAGAAATTAGAGAAATTGTAAAACACAAGACTGTATTTACGAGAGTTTCTCCAGAAAATAAAGTTCAAATCGTAACTGCATTAAAAGAAAATGGCCACATAACTGCCATGACGGGAGACGGAGTTAACGACGCACCTGCAATCAAAAAGGCAGACATCGGTATTGCTATGGGAATTACAGGTACAGACGTAGCAAAATCAACAGCAGAAGTAATCTTAACTGACGACAACTTTGCCACAATTGTAAACGCAGTTGAAGAGGGAAGAATTATTTATTCAAACATTAAAAAATTCGTTGCATATCTTCTTTCATGTAACCTTGGTGAAGTGTTTATCGTACTCGTTGCAATACTTCTTGATTTGCCAGTGCCACTAATTCCAATTCAGCTTCTATGGCTTAACCTTGTGACAGACTCCTTCCCAGCACTTGCTCTTGGAGTTGAACAGGGCGAGGCTGATATTATGAACGAGCCACCTAGAGATCCAGACGAGGCTATAATAGATAAAGAAATTAGACTTACAGTTATAATTCAGTCAGTTGCAATAACTGTTGCAACACTTCTTGCTTACTTCGTTGGACTAAAATGGTACGGTGTGGACGCTGGAGTAAACCACGCAAGAACAATGGCGTTCTCAACACTAATAATTTGTGAACTTCTTCGTGCATACTCATCAAGATCAATCGACAAGACTGTATTTGAACTTGGAGTATTCTCTAACAAAAAATTAGTAGTTGCAACACTTGTGTCATTCCTATTAATGCTTGTTGTAATTTATGTTCCATTCCTAAACGAAGCCTTTGGACTAATGAACCTTGGACCTAAAGAAATCGGAGTGGTAATTGGATCATCACTTATCCCAGTAGTAGCTGGTGAAATTCAAAAGAAAATTAGATTCAAACAAAAATAATAAAGTTTTTATAAATGCTGTGCGAAATGTGCAGCATTTTTTATTGTATAAAATCAAAAAATCTACGAATTATTTTGCTAATTTTTTGTAAAAGTTATAAAATTAAATTGGAGAAGTATTTTTTCTCCCTTTGCCACAAATGTTACAAACATCTTAATTGTGGTATTAGTTAAGTAAACACAAATGAGGAGGGATATTATGACAGCCAATACAGGTTTTTTAGAGAGAACGTTTAAGCTAAGCGAAAGAAAAACTGATCCAAAGACTGAGTTTTTGGCAGGACTTACTACTTTTATGACAATGTCATATATTTTGGCAGTAAATCCAAACATGCTTGCTGAAGCGGGAATGGATAGAGGTGGAGTGTTCACCGGCACAATCCTTGCATCAATAATTGCCATGCTCATCATGGGATTTTTTGCGAACCTACCTTTTGCACTATCAGCTGGCATGGGGTTAAACGCATTCTTTACTTACACAGTTGTACTTACAATGGGTCACCCTTGGTCTTATGCACTTACTGCAGTATTCTTAGAAGGAATTATATTTATCATCCTAAGTTTCTTTAAAGTTAGAGAGAAGATATTCTTCGCTATACCGACATCACTTAAGAATGCAGTATCCGTTGGTATCGGACTATTTATAACACTAATAGGACTCACATCATCAGGACTTATTGTTGCAAATGATGCGACTTTCTTGTCACTTGGTGAGTTAACTTCAAGGACATCTGTAGTAGCAATATTTTCACTAATCTTAATGGCAATACTTACTGCAAAAAACGTCAAAGGCGCACTTCTTTATGGAATTATTGCAGGTACAGTCTTGGCACTGATTCTGGGAGTAACAAGCCTTCCACAAGGCACTGTATTTTCACTTCCACCATCAATTAGTGAAGTGGCATTTAAACTTCACTGGGACAATATCTTTACACTTGATATGTTCTCTGTAATGTTCACATTCCTATTCGTCGACTTGTTCGACACAGTTGGAACTTTAACAGGAGTTGCCACAAAGGCAAACTTAATCGAAGAAGATGGAAATCTTCCAGGAGTTGGACGTGCACTTTTAGCAGATGCAATCGGAACAGTATCAGGAGCACTACTTGGAACAAGTACAGTAACAACTTTTGTAGAAAGTGCATCAGGCGTTGCTGAAGGCGGAAGAACAGGACTTACTGCACTATCTTGTGCATTCTTCTTCTTTATTTCACTATTCTTGTTCCCACTATTTTCAATAATACCAGCACAAGCAACTTCAGCTGCTCTTATTATGGTTGGACTATTTATGATTACACCAATCACAAATATCGACCTAGAGGACTTCACTGAATCTGTGCCAGCATTTTTGACAATGGTAACAATGCCTTTTGCATATTCAATCGCCGAAGGTATTTCAGTTGGAATGATAACTTATGTAGTAATGAAACTTTGTACAGGAAAGCACAAAGAAGTTTCTCCAATAATGTATGTACTAGCAATAATATTTGCAATTAGATACTTAAGACCAATACTTCCATTCTGATTATGAAAATAAAATACAAAAATCTTTTTAACATAATTTTGTGGGGATATATTTTATTTTTCATATTCGTATATTTTAGATACGGATATCTAGAAAGCTTTCCTATGAAAAATGTGCAGCCCACGAATTATAGAAGGTGGATTGAATTTGTCGAGACAAATATGACAAGAGGCGAAGAGCGAATTACAAATATTGGAATGTATTTGCAATACACAATTTACGCCGTCGGGTTCTTGGCAGTAGTTGTTCAAGACGATTTGTTTTTGAAAATTAAAAAATTCTTTAAAGATAAACTAAATATAATATTTATAATACTCATGATTTTTTTATTTGTAGCATCGAGAATGTGGATTTATAGTCTTGATTACTATAAATTTTACATGACATTTGTAAATTCAATTATTTTTACGATTGTAATATTATATTTTATCAACAACAAAAAACTTAATAAAAAGAAAGAAACTGATCTCTAGAGGTCAGTTTTTTGTTTTGAATTTTTTAATTTTTAAAATTAAACTTAGACACAGCCATGGCTTAATACGGGCACAACACCTACACTCCGTCATCCCGAGCGTCAGTCGAGGGATCTGTAGGGTCGCTTCTGCGATGTGCTTTTGTTTTAATGAGAAAACTTTGAGGGGAAACTCCATTACGCAATTTGGAAAAGGCGATGACACATCGTTTGAATACTTTTAAGATCCTTCGACGCGAAAAATAAATTTTTCTTGCTCAGGATGACGCATGGTGAGGTGTTATTCCTAAAACACTCTTAAATCTTAAAAATTACTTTTTATTAACTTGTGGCGTAGTTACGACTTACTACGAGCACCCTTTACACTCCGTCATCCCGAGCGACAGTCGGGGGATCTGTAGGGTCGCTTCTGCGATGTGCTTTCGTTTTAATGAGAAAACTTTGAGGAGAAACTTCATAACACAACTTGGTAAAGATGACGACACATCGCTTGAATACTTTTAAGATCCCTTCGGCACGAAAAATAAATTTTTCTTGCTCAGGATGACGCCTGATGTAGTGTTATTCCTAAAAACACTCTTAAATCTTAAAAATTTCTTTTATTAACTTGTGGAACAGTCATGACTTACTACGGTCATAACCTATACAATTCGTCATCCCGAGCGTCAGTCGAGGGATCTGTAGGGTCGCTTCTGCGATGTGCTTTTGTTTTAATGAGAAAACTTTGAGGGGAAACTCCATTACGCAATTTGGAAAAGGCGATGACACATCGTTTGAATACTTTTAAGATCCTTCGACGCGAAAAATAAATTTTTCTTGCTCAGGATGACGCCTGATGGGGGGTGTTATTCCTAAAACACTCTTAAATCAAAAAAATTACTTTCTATTATTTTTTGTCATAACACTTACACTCTGTCATCCCGAGCGTCAGTCTAGGGATCTGTAGGGTCGCTTTTGCGATGTGTTTTCGCTTTAATGAGAAAACTTAGAGGAGAAACTTCATAACGCAACTTGGTAAAGACGATGACACATCGCTTGAATACCTTGCAGATCCTTCGACGCGAAAAATAAATTTTTCTTGCTCAGGATGACGCCTGATGTGGTGTTATTTCTAAAACACTCTTAAATATTAAAAATTACTTTTATTAACTTGCGGCACAGTCATGACTTTCTACGGTCATAACCTCTACACTCTGTCATCCCGAGCGTCAGTCGAGGGATCTGTAGGGTCGCTTCTGCGATGTGTTTTCGTTTTAAAGAGAAAACTTTGAGGAGAAACTCCAAAGCACAATTTGGAAAAGACGATGACACATCGCTTGAATACTTTGCAGATCCTTCGGCGCGAAAAATAAATTTTTCTTGCTCAGGATGACGCCTGATG
>NZ_JBMNPQ010000034.1:0-15345 GCF_050943655.1 Peptoniphilus sp.
AAATAGATCCAAATTTAGGGTGTAACAGTAACGCTCCCTGTCGCTCTCCGTGCGAGAGCGTGGATTGAAATACTTTCTCGATATGTTCCAAACCTAGACACTGACCGTCGCTACTCGTGTAGGAGCGCCGATTGAACTATTGTTCAACTAGTGAGACTTGACTACTTTTTATGTCACTATTCAAGTAGGAGAATGCGAATTAGGATTTTAAATAATTCATTATTGTAAAATCTTTAAATAAATATTCATAAATCTATAAAATATCCATAACGTAGATTTAGATTTTATATCATTATTAAATGATTTTAGCATCCCAAAGTCCCGCAAGTTATGCTATTATTATTTGTAAGATTATTTAAAGGGGATGGTGTTTTGAAAGGTAAAAGGTTTTCTGCTTTATTACTTGCGCTTGTTATGTTTATTGGTTTTATTCCTACGAGCATTCTTGCAAGTGAGAGACTTCCTTTTGATGATGTGAAGGTAAGTAGTTGGTTTTATGAGCCAGTTAAGTATGTTTATGATAAGGGGATCATGAACGGCATGAGTTCTGATAAGTTTTTCCCAAACAAAGAAACTACTCGCGCAGAGCTTGTGACTGTTCTATACAGAATGGAAGGCGAGCCTGCTACTTCTGGCAAAAGTTTTAATGATGTGGATGCTGGTTCTTTTTATGAAGATGCTGTAAAGTGGGCAAGTTCTAATAATATTGTAACTGGTTATGATAATGGGAACTTCGGTCCAAAGGACATAATAACTCGCGAAGACTTGCTAACAATATTTTATCGCTATGCTAATTTTAAGAATCTTGATACTACAAATACTTCAAATTTTAAAAATTTTGAAGATGGAAGCGAGGTAAGTCCCTATGCTTCTAGTGCCATGAATTGGGCTATTGGCAAAAATATTTTAAGAACTGATGGAAACAATATGCTTCATCCAAAGAAGCTTTCTAATCGAGCTGAAATTGCCGATGTCATCATGAGATATTTTGAAAATTTTGCAAATAAGAAATCTAATAACAACAGCACTTATGATCTTGGCAAAAAGTTAGAGGGAAGATGGCAAGTTGTTGGAATGTATAAAAATGATTATGATGAAGATTTTTTAAATTTTAATTTTGATGATGAATATATTAAAAATAAGAGAATCGATTTTTATTATAATTCTTACATGATTTATACTCCAAACTCTGATGATAAGGTTGAAGGCGACTTAAAGATAATTTCTTACGACGAAAATACAAATAGGCTTAAGATAAAAGTTACTGAACACCAAATGTATGATTCGGACTATTTCAAAAGCAGAAGGGATTATTTTAATAACAATCCGAGATATTCAAATATTAAGACGACTCAGTTTTTGGAGAGTGAAGTTGTTACTCTTGATATGAGCACATATTATTATGCTGAGTTTTTAGAAAGTGGCACTATGAGACTATATTTAAGCGAGAATAAAGTTTTGGAATGCAAATTTTTAGAAAAGATTAAATAGTGTTAAAAACAAACTAAAGATTTATTATGGTGAAAAAATTAAAAACATCTCCTGCACAGGCTCGTGCAAGGGACAAGTGGAATGAAAATAATAAGGAGAAGAGAAAGAAGTATATTGTTAAATCGAGTGCCAAAAGATATATTAGAGATTTTGTTAAAACTGCTGAAGAAATAGAAGAGGTAGAAAAGTGGCTTGAGGAAGCTCGAAAAAATTTAAAAGTAGAATAGTTTTAAACCGAGAAAGATTTGTGGCTTCTTAATAATAGTAATATTTGACGAAGAACTTTATGAAAAGTATAATGAATGTATATGGGAGCGTTTTGCTGAGAAAAACTTCGAGTTTGACCATTGAACCTGTGGGATAATGCCCGCGTAGGAAAGATTGTACCTGACTCCCATTGGGAGTCTTTTTTATTTGGAGGTAGAGATGAACTATACTACACAAATGGACGCTGCGAAAAAGGGAATTGTAACTCCTGAGATGGAGATTGTGGCAGCAAAAGAAAATATGGACGTGGAGGAGCTTCGCGATTTAATTGCAAGGGGAAGAGTTTGTATTCCATGCAACAAAAATCACAAGTCAATTTCACCTGAAGGAATTGGTGAAGGTCTTCGCACAAAAATAAATGTAAACCTTGGAATTAGCAAGGATTCTTATGACATTGACCTTGAGCTAAAAAAGGCTCAAGATGCTATAGATATGAAGGCAGAGGCAATAATGGATCTTTCTAATTATGGAAAGACGAGAGACTTTAGGACAAAGTTAATCGACATGTCTACTGCCATGATTGGAACTGTTCCAATGTATGATGCTGTTGGATATTTGGAAAAGGGACTTACTTTTATCGAAGCAAAGGAATTTTTAGACGTTCTTCGTGCTCATGCAGAAGATGGTGTCGACTTTGTGACAATTCATACTGGAATAAATAGAGCAAATGCCGAAATTTTTAAGAGAAACGGAAGGCTAACAAATATTGTCAGCCGTGGTGGTTCACTTCTATTCGGTTGGATGTATATGAACGACCGCGAAAATCCTTTCTACGAATATTTTGACGAAGTGCTAGACATTTGCGAAGAGTACGATGTTACAATTTCTCTTGGCGACTCTCTAAGACCAGGTTCAACTCACGATGCCACAGATGCATCTCAAATTGCTGAACTAATTACTCTTGGTGAACTAACTAAGAGAGCTTGGGAGAGAAATGTTCAGGTTATGATTGAAGGGCCAGGCCATGTGCCAATTGATCAAATTAAAATGAATGTTGAACTTGAAAAGAGACTTTGCCACGGCGCGCCATTTTATGTTCTTGGACCTCTTGTTACAGACATTGCGCCGGGTTATGACCACATAACTTCTGCAATTGGAGGTGCCATTGCTGCGGCTAGTGGAGCAGACTTTTTGTGTTATGTAACTCCAGCTGAACATTTAAAACTTCCTGATGAAAATGACGTTCGCGAAGGAATTATTGCTGCAAAGATTGCCGCTCACGCAGGTGACATGGCAAAATTAAAAAATGCACGCGACTGGGACGATAAGATGAGTGCAGCTCGTCAAGAACTCGATTGGGAAAAGATGTTTGAACTTGCCCTTGACCCAGTTAAGCCGAGAAAGTATAGAGAGATGAGCACACCAGAAATTGACGACTCATGTACAATGTGCGGTGAGATGTGTGCAGTTAGAACTATGAATAAAATTTTAAAAGGCGAAGACATTGTACTTGGCAACGACGAGTATGGAATCGACGCACTAAAATAAAAATAAAAAAGGAATGGGTCCCTTTGCGAACTCATTCCTTTTTGCTATTTATGGTATGGATGATTGTTAATTATCCTAAAGGATCTATAAATCTGCTCAATTAAAATTAGTCTCATTAGATTGTGTGGGAAAGTCATTTTTGAAAAGCTAAGCTTGTAGTTTGCTTTTTCCAAGACTTCCTTTGAGAGGCCTAAGCTTCCGCCTATTATAAAGTTAATATTTGAAATTCCATCTAGCATTAAGTTTTCAATTTTTCCTGCCAGCTCCACGGAGTCAAGCATCTTTCCGTCAATGGCAAGTGCAACTGTATAGGAGCCTTCTTTAATTTTACTTAAAATCTTCTCGCCCTCTATATTTTTTACCCTCTCCATGTCCTTTTCCGATAAGTTTTCAGGACAGGGTTCGTCAGGAACTTCAATAATTTTTAAATCCACATAGGGCTTTAGCATTTTTTGATACTCTGATATAGAATCCTTTAGGCTACTTTTTTTTATTTTGCCAACAGATATTATATTTATCTGCATTATGCTAATTCTTTTGCTGCTTCTAGTGCCTTGTCAAAGTTAACTTCGTTTGTAACTTCTTCTACATATTCTGTGTAAGCAACTTTTCCGTCTTTATCAACGATTACTACTCCTCTTGCAAGAAGTTGAAGTTCGTCAATTAAAAATCCATATTTTTCGCCAAATTCTTTGTATCTATAGTCAGAAATGATGTCTGCTTTGTCGATTCCTTTAGCTGCGCAGAATCTTTCTTGTGCGAAAGGTAGGTCAACTGTAATAGTGTAGATTACAATGTCATCGCTAAGTTCTGCAGCTTTTTCGTTAAATGTTTGAGCTTGAAGTGAGCAAACAGAAGTATCAATTGATGGTGCAACTGAATAAATTACGATTTTGCCTTCTGTTTCTTTTGAATCAAAGTCTGATAAATCTCTTTTTACTGCTTTAAATTCTGGAGCAGTATCTCCAACTTTTACTTGATTTCCAACTAGTGTTACTTCGTCTCCGCCAAATTTTACTTTCATAGTATCCTCCTAAAATTTACTAATTAACTAACTATATAATTTATATCCAGTTTTTGTATCTTATAACATTTCACAAAAAATTTTTGAGTTGTAGTGATGTTTATAGATAAAAATATTTTTAAGAAACTGAGTTATTTTATAAATTTTGAAATAGCTGTGTGGGTCTTTCTTTTCTTTTCTCTTATAAAGTCATCGTCACTTGGATAACCTATGGCGATTACAAGCCTTATTCTACTTTTTGTGTCGACAATTTTTTTAAGTTCGTCTTCGTCGAACCACCCCATTATGCAAGTTCCAAGTCCAAGAGTCGTAGCCTCAGCTGTAAAGTATGCAACAGATATGCCAATGTCTATTGATTTAAAGTCTTGGTTTTTCATGGACGAGCCGATTTTTGCAGTTAGATTATAATTTTCTTCTGTCACAACGGCAAATGCATTTACATTTTTGACAAAGGAGTTCATGCCCATTCCAGTCAGTGTGTCGCGAACTTTTTTTGCCTTATCGCCAGTTACGATGTGATAAAAGTAAGGCTGAGCGTTGCAGGCAGATGGCGAAAGTATCATTGCATCGACAAGTGAATCTAAAACTTCTTCGTCGACAATTCTTTCGGGATCAAAGTTTCTGCAAGACTGTCTAACTTTTGCTATATCTATAAATTCTTTAAATTCCAAATTACTCACCCTTTAAAAAATCGTCGATATCGTAATCGAAAAAGAAATATCTTCCGTCCTTATATAGACATGGAATGCCCACATAATTATTTTCAACTATTACGTCGAAGGCCTCTTGATTGTCTCTGTGATTTAAAAATTCTTTTAAGTTTTTCATGCTAGCTGTGATGTCTATTGTTTCAACGTCTAAGTTTTTTTCTTTTACAAGCTCGATTGCTGGCGGGCAATCTGGGCAAAGGCTTGAAATATAAAATTTGTACATGTTCATCCTCCTAAGTAAATTTGTAAGAACTTCTTTAAATTTAATATCTTCTTCGCATTTTCTTTTTGGAATCTTGGAATAAATTCCATCTCTTCGAAGAACTCGAGATAGGTGTCTTTTTTCTAGAAAATTTAAAATGTTTTCGTCGTCAATAATTTTTCCACTAAAGTCAAGTACAAAAACCTCTTTGGCAAGTGCCATGGACGAGAGGCCTTTGTCGTTTGTGATTACAACATCGCCCTTTTTTGCGTTATTTACAATCCAAAGGTCTGCTGCTTCTTTTGAAATATCTACATTTATTATGTTGCCATAAAAAACATTAAAGTCCTGAGTGTAGTTCTTGACAAGGTAGAGTGGAATATTAAATTTTTGACAGACTTCTTGAGTGATTTCTCTTACTGATGCTCCGTCGGAGTCTAATAAAACTTTCATAAATATATTTTACCACAAATCTTTAGTCTTTAATTATGATAAAGAAGGAACTTGATATTTTTTAATCGTTTTAAAGGTTTAAAAGAAAGGTCTAGAAATTGCGAAAAACTATTGAAAAAAAAACTCATTTTATATAGACTTAGTAGAAGGAGGTTTCTATGAAATACGTTTATAGAATTTTTATTTTTATTACAGTAGTTTTCCTGCTTGGCGCATTGGGACTTACTTTTATTTTTTCTCCAAGAGGGGCGCAGCTGGGAAGTAATAAAAGTGAAGCTAAAAAAACGGAAGATCAGGAACCCAAAAAGGTTTCCGTTTTTGATGAAGATAAAGACATTGTACATATTTTATTAATTGGCGTGGATCAAAGTGAAGTAACTTATGTTAGCGACAACTCCCAAAGAGCAGATACCATTATGCTCCTTTCAATTGATCCCAAAATAGATAAGGTGCAAATTCTTTCTATACCAAGAGATACTTATATTAAAATAAAAGGCTACGACAATTACAAGATGAATGCCGCCTACGCAAGGGGTGGTCTTGAACTTCAAGTTGAAATGGTCGAGAACTTTTTAAATGTAGATATTGATCACTACATCACAGTTAATTACGATGCAGTAAAAGAACTTGTCGATGCAATTGGGGGAGTAGAGGTCTACACTCCAAAATATAAATACACAGATCCATCGACAATACCGCCGCTTGAAATTGACTTTGAAGAGGGACTTCATCTCTTAGATGGAGAAGATTCTGTAAAATATCTAAGAATTAGAAAGATTTACAAAAATCAGGACATAGATAGAATTAAGGCACAACAAGATTTCATAATGAAAATTTTTGACAAGATGCAGTCGCCTTCCCTAATCTTAAAACTTCCAAAGCTCGTTTCAATTGCAAATAGAAATATTGAGACAGATCTAAGCTATGGAGAGCTTGCTTTTCTTGCCTACTACGGTCTAAGCCTTGATAAGTCCGACATAAATATGACTGCCTTAGAAGGAAGTCGCTATGTGAGAAACCACATAGATTATTACAAAATTGACAAGACTTATGCACAAAGTGTTGTAAAAGACTTTACGAGCCTTCGCGATAATTATAACGAAGACGAAGACTTAAGTAACATGACTGAAGAAGAAAGAGCTAAGTATTTGGAGCAAAAAGAAAAGCTTGAAAATTTAAAAAGTGAATCTGAAACAAAATCAAATTAATTTAGAAAACACATTGCCAGGCGATGTGTTTTTTGTTTTTAGAGTTTTATAAAATTAAAAATCTTTAAATTTTTTACAATTTATAAAAAACTTTGTATTCTTTATATAATTTTGATAGTGTGGTAAAATTAACTTGTTAGGAGTTGATTGTTTGGAAAATAAGACCAATTCTCTAAGGTTTTTTAAATTATTTTTGCGCTCTATATTTATATCTTTTATAGGTGCAATATTTCCATTTATATATATTTTGTTCCCCTCGATGTTTATTGTGGAGTCACTTGACGAAGGAATATTAAAATCCATGGGAATCCTTGCACTTGTAGTGGCATTTATAAGTATGGGCATGGGAACTATTTATGGCCTTGTAGTATTTACGATTTTTGGTCCACTAATACTTATGTTCTATTATATGATTAAATCGAAAAGAACTGTTGGAGCGACGATGATTGTTACAGCTCTTACTTTTTTTATATCGGTTATGGTTTTATTCTACGCCTTTGGGATAAATGCAGAAGTCCTAAACTCACAAGAGACTTATACAAAGATAACAAGTTTTTATACAGAGTTTGTAAATAAAGCAAATATTCCTGCTGGAGAACTTGCAAGTCTCGAGAATAATTTCCACATAATGTATAGGACATTTTTACAAAATCTGCCATCGATTATTATAATAACATCACTTATAATGAGTTATATAACCTACACTACAGTGGGTAGAACTTTAATAATGAGGGGCAGAATAATTATACAGCCATCAAGTTTGGAATTTTTAAGAGTTCCACAAAACATTGTGACATTATCTGTTGTGACATCAATTATAATTTATCTACTTGGTTCGTCCATTGGAGATGGAGCTAAGGTTTTTAATATGAATCTTATTAACATTACGGGATTCTTTTTATTTGCAACAGGTCTTGGAGTTTTAAAGTATGCCATGACAAGATCGAGACTAAATAGATTTGTGCAGGGCATTGTAATTTTACTTGCCATTATGGTTTCATACATCCAGATTTTTGTTGCTGTAATAGGTGCAATTGATTATATTTTTAATTTTAGAAAGTTAAGGAACTAGCATGGATAATAAATTTAAAATCAACGAATTCTATTTATATTTTATTTTCTCAAGCTTTATAATAATTGCTCTTGCTTTTTCAAAGCCGGGGCTTGCTGTAATTGCTCTTATTGCAATGGCATATGTTTATTATGTCACTAAGAAGAAGATTGAAAATAAAAACCAAGAATTTTTAAAATATTTGGAGAGCTTAAATGACAAGTTTGAGTCTCTTACTAAAAAAGTAATTTTTAATATGCCATTTCCATTAGTTGTAACTGATGAAAATGCAAAGATAATTTGGTACAACACACCCTTCACTGAGCTATTTGCAGACGAAAAGGTTATGAACGAGGACTTTTCAAATTTAATTTCTGATTTTGATATTGAAGAAATTATGGAAAAATCAGCTGATGAAAAATTTGTAGTTAGCATTAATGAGAAGACTTTTGAAGTTTATACAAATATAGTTGGATCTCAAGATAATGCCAATGTGCTATTTTACTTTGTAGATAATTCAGATTATGAAAAGCTAAAGGAAAAATACGAAGATGAATATCCAATAGTTGCAAAAATCGAAGTCGATAACTATAGCGACGCAATGGACTCTGCACCAAATCAGGTAAGGCCACTTTTAAATGCAGAGATCGACTCGACTATTAGAAATTATTTTGAAGAATACGACGCTCTTGTCAGAAAAGCTGACGAGGATATGTACCTTGTAATCATGAATTTTAAATCTCTAAAGGCTATGAAGCAGAAGAAATTTGACATCTTAGACGACCTTAGAGAACTAAATAGAGGAAATTCAATTCCAATAACTCTATCAATTGGCGTTTCGTCCTATGGACTTAACCTTAGAGAATCATACCTTGAGGCAGACTCTTCACTTGACCTTGCACTAGGTCGTGGGGGAGACCAAGCTGTTGTAAAAATCGAGGACAATTATGAATTCTTTGGTGGAAAATCTAAGGCTGTTGAAAAGAGAAATAAAGTTAAGTCGAGAGTACTTGGAATCGCTCTAAAACAATTAATCGATAGAAGCGACACAGTCTACATCATGGGACACAAAAATCCCGACATGGACGCCATTGGAGCGGCAATAGGTTGCCTTCGTGCAACAATGAATAGAGAAAAAGAGGGATTTATCGTGCTAGATAAGTCCAATCCATCAATCGACAATTTAATGGACAGAATGAAGGAAGAGGAAGAAGAGCTCTACCAAAAAATAATTTCTAAGGAGACAGCTCTTTCAAGAATAAAACATTCATCTTTAATTATAATGGTGGATAATCACAAGCCTTCCTTTACAGAGTGTCCAGAGCTTTTGGAAAAGACTGGTCAAATCGTCGTAATAGATCACCACAGACGTGGCAAGGAATTTGTTGCAAATCCAGTTTTAACTTATGTTGAGCCCTATGCATCTTCAACTTGCGAGCTTATAACAGAGATGCTAACTTATATGTCCGAGGACTTAAACCTAACTCACTTTGAGGCAGATGCTCTTATGAGTGGTATAGTAGTAGATACTAAAAACTTCTCCTACCAAACAGGAGTTAGAACTTTTGAAGCTGCATCAATTTTAAGAAGAGCAGGAGCCGACATGATTAAAGTTAAGGCGCTCTTCCAAGACGATTTTGACACATTGATTTATAGAGCAGAAGTAATTCACAATGCAAAGATCGTTCATCAAAACATTGCGGTCTCAAGGTTTGATAGAGCAGCAAATAATTCTGTACTAGTTGCGGCACAAGCTGCCGATGCACTACTTGACATTAATGGAGTTGACGCATCTTTTGTGTTAACTGTTGATGATGGCAAGACTCACATCTCTGGCAGAAGCAGGGGAAATGAAGTTTCTGTTCAGCTAATTCTTGAAAAAATTGGCGGTGGAGGTCACCTTAACATGGCTGGTGCACAACTTGATACGACAGATTTAGACGAAGCAGAAAAGACATTAATAGGTGCAATTGAAGAATATTTAAAAGAAAACGAAAGAGAGGATTAAATGAAATTAATATTAATAAAAGACGACAAGAACTTAGGTAAAAAGGGAGATATAATTCAAGCAAAGACAGGTTATGCTAGAAATTATTTAATGCCAAACAAAATAGCAATTGAAGCTACAAAAGAAAATCTAAAGATTTGGGAAGAAGAAAAGAAAGAACAAGAAAAAATCGACAGAGAAAATAAACAAGAGGCACTTGAGCTTAAGAAGAAGATTGAAGAGAAAACTCTAACTTTAATGGCAAAAGCTGGCGAAGGCGGAAGACTTTTTGGAGCAATCACTTCAAATGACATTGCAAAAGCGCTAAAACAAGAATACAAAGTAGAAGTTGACAAGAAAAAAATCGAACTTTCTGAAAATATCAAAGAAGCAGGAATGAAGGAAATAAATATTAAATTATATCCTGAAGTAACTGCAAAATTAAAATTAAACGTAAGACCACAATCTTAATAAGAGGGATTAAATGGAAGATGTAAATTTAAACACTGAAAATTTAAGAATGCCTCCCAATAACTTGGAGGCGGAGCAGTCAGCTCTTGGGGCAATGATGCTTTCAAAGTCTGCCATAACAAGCTCCATTGAAATTCTAAAGACCAGTGACTTTTATCAAGAATCACACAGAAAAATTTACGAGGCAATATTAAATGTGTACAATCGCAACGAGCCAGCCGATGTAATTACAGTATCTGAAGAATTAAAAAAGACTGAGTCCCTTGATGAAGTTGGGGGAATAATTTATCTTGCAGAACTTACATCTTCTGTTACTGCAATATCAAATATCGAAAGTTATTGCAAGATTATTAAGGAGAAGGGGATACTTAGAGATTTAATTGGAGCATCAGATAAAATAATATCTGCTGCATACTCTCCTGATGCAGAGGTTGATCCGATAATAGAACTTGCGGAAAAATCAGTTTTTGACATCACGCAGGATAACACTCATGAGGGTCTTGTAAATATAAGAGAGATTGCCCTTGACTCCTTTACAGATCTTGAGAAAAAGGCGCAAAATCCAAACGCACTTACAGGACTTACGACAGGATTTACTGACATCGACAGAAAAATTTCAGGACTTCAAAAGTCTGATCTTATTCTTCTTGCGGCAAGACCATCAATGGGTAAGACTGCTCTAATGGTAAATATTGCGACAAACGCAGCGCTAAGAGGCGGAGCATCTGTTGCCATATTTTCACTTGAGATGAGTAAGAACCAACTTTTCCAAAGAATAATTGCATCCACTGCCCATGTGGATCTTCAAAAAGTAATAAGCGGTGACTTAAACGAAGATGAGTGGACAAAGATAATTAACGCAATGCCAATTATCTCAAACTTAAACATCCAAATCGATGACACTGCTGGGATTTCGCCACTAGAGCTTAAGGCAAAGTGCAGGAGAATGAAAGTTGAAAAGGGACTTGATCTTATTGTAATCGACTACTTGCAACTTATGCAGATGAGTTCAAAGTCTGAGTCAAGGCAGCAAGAAATTTCTGCAATTTCTCGTAACTTAAAGGCAATTGCAAAGGAGCTTGACGTTCCTGTAATTGCACTTTCACAACTTTCTCGTGCGCCAGAACTTAGAACTGATCACAGGCCAATCTTATCTGACCTTCGTGAATCTGGGGCAATCGAGCAGGACGCAGACATTGTAATGTTTTTATATAGAGATGAATATTACACAAAAGAAGAAACTGAGAAGCCAAACATTGGCGAGGTAATAATTGCAAAACACAGAAACGGTCCAACAGGAAGCGTTGAGCTGATGTTTAAAAAAGAATTTACAAAGTTCTTGAACTTGCAATATGAATAGAAGAGGGATGACGTCTATTGATATTGTATTCAAAGCTCAAAAAATCTTATCTCATTACAGAAACTGGAAAGTTCATACTCTTGCAAATCTGAAAATCGCAAACTCGCTTAGGCTCAAACAGTGCGATTTTCGGGCAATTTGCTTCGAGTTGAACTTTCTGCAATTTCTTCCATAGGATAAGATTTTTTTAGAGCTTTTATACTTTGCAATAAATTTATAGAAGAGGGATGACGCCTCTTTTTTTCTTGACATAATTTTTATGCGGAAGTACAATAAAATAAAGTTGATATGAAATCGACATCAGTGCAGAAGCATTAATTTTTTGTTTTTTAATTATACTCATGAAGGTATATAATTTCTGGAAAGGAAGTTATATGCCTTTTTTTAATTTTTAAGGAGGTACATATGGCTTGTTTTATAGTTCCTGCTACTGAAGCAGTGGTTACAACAATGGTTGAAAAGTTTGCAAAGGGAAAAGAAAGTAAAGAAGATTCTGATAAAATTAAATTTTCTACTAAACTTTCTTGGTTAAACAAAATGTTGTGGGGAGGTTCAGTTCTTCTTGCCTTTGAACATATTTGGCATGGAGAAGTTGTTCCATTCTTCCCATTTTTAACTGCAGTAAAAGATGGAAATACGGCAAAGATGCTTGGCGAGATGAAAAGCGTTGGAGTTACTATGGCTGTAGTTGTAACTTTTGCGTGGTTTATTATGGTTCTTGTATCTAATGCAATAGAAAATAGAAGGGCGCAAGAAAGCGAAAAGGTAAGTCTATGACACTTTTAGTTACAATTTTTGCGGCAGTTATTTCTACAATTGTTTGGTACAACAACCCTAAAAGAGACGAACTAAAACTTTCTATGCTCGTTTTCATGTACTGGGGCGCATCACTTATGTGGGGTGTCGATGCAGTCTTTGAATATATTGAGCTTGGAAGCGAGTACTTTAATCCAATGCCACTTGATATGTTAAACGACTTCTTCCTTGGTCTATCTGCAGTTGCACTAGGTCTTGTCATCTGGATGGTTGCAGTACTTGTAAAAGATCCTAAGGGAGTTATTAGAAAAAAATTAGTTAAATAAAATTTTTAAAGCTATTTTTTGAAGTAGCTAAAGATGTAGACAAAGCTCAAAAAATCTTATCTCATTACAGAAACTGGAAAGTTCATACTTTCGCAAATCTGAAAATCGCAAACTCGCTTGTGCTCAAACAGTGCGATTTTCGGTCGATTTGCTTCAAGTTGAACTTTCTGCAATTTCTTCCATAGGATAAGATTTTTTTTAGAGCTTTGTTACTTTGTCATTATTTTGAGCTACTCATTGAATTAGCTTTTGTATTTATAAAAAGCTTTTATTAGTCGAATAAGACATACTTTGAATGGAGACTTAGACTATTGGCTTTTTATTGCAATGTTTATTGTGAGTATTTGAGTTATAATTTTAAATAATTTGCAAAATAAAAAAGCTCAGAAATTCTGTAATGATATAAGAATCGCTGAGCTTGTATTAATTTTTGCTATATTAAATAGAATATTAAAAATTTTACATAAGTTTATTTATATCGCGAGCAAAGGCAATTGGGTCTTCGATTTCAAGGCCTGCCATTAGTCTTGCTTGGTTATAAAGTATATTTGTGTATGTCTTAAAGAGTTCGTCGTCCTTGTCCTTGTACTCTTCTAGTTTTTCAAAAGCTGGGTGGTTTGGATTAATTTCCAAAACTTTTTCGGCAACCATTCCTGGGTTTCCTGGCATATTCTTTAGAGTTTTTTCCATTTCGATAGAAATTTCTCCGCGGCTTGATAAAAATGATGCGTCGTTTTTAAGGCTCTTATTTTCTTTTATCTCTACGACTTCATCTTTTAGGATGTCTTTCATCTTTTTAATTAAATCAGAATCTTTTTTGTCAGCTTTTTCATCGTCTGTTGAAGTTTCGGAGATTGATTTAAATTTCTTATCATCATACTCTTGCAACACTTTAATCACAAATTCATCAACTGGGTCTGTAAATACTAAAACTTCAAAGTCCTTGTCCATGAAAGATTTTATCTGTGGAAGCTCTTGTGCAGCCTCCGGTGAAGATGCATTTGCGTAGTAGATAAATTCTTGCTCTGGCTTAATTCTCTTCATGTATTCAGAAAGAGTTGTAACTTTATCCTTAGTTGATGGGAAGATGAATAAATCTTTTAGCTTATCTGCGTTTTGTCCAAAGTTTTCGTAAGCTCCAGATTTTAAAACTACGCCAAAGTTGTCGAAGAATTCTTTGTACTTATCTCTGTCGTCTTTTAATAGTCTCTTTAGTTCTTCCAAAACTTTCTTCTCAATATTTTTTCTAATTAAGTCGAGCTCTCTTGTTTTTTGGAGCATTTCACGAGATATATTTAGTGAAATATCTTCAGAGTCGACTACACCTTTTACAAAAGATAGGTATGGTGGAAGAAGTTCTTCGCATCTATCCATAATTAGTACGCCGTTTGAATAAAGTTCAAGGCCGCGCTTGCTTTCGATGTTAAAGAAGTCATAAGGTCTTCTTGATGGGATATATAGTATTGCCTTAAAAGCAATCATTCCCTCGACGTTAATGTGGATGTGAGAAGTTGGATCTTCAAATCCAAAGTGTCTTTGTCTAAAGAACTCGTTGTAGTCTTCGTCTTTAAGTTCATTTTTATTTTTTCTCCACATTGGAACTGCTTGGTTTAGCACGTCGTCTTCGCGGTAAGTTTCAAATTTTGGATCTTCCATAGTGGAGTCTTCTGTCGGTCTTTTCTTTTCAACATTCATCTTGATTGGATATCTGATGTAGTTTGAATAGTGGGAGACTAAATCGCGAATCTTGTACTCGTCTAGGAACTCGTCATAATTGTAGTCCTCACTATTTTCTCTTAAGTATAGAGTAATTGATGTGCCGTGATTTTCTTTTTCGGCATCGCTAATTTCATATCCATCTGCACCTTTTGATGTCCACAAATGAGCTGCATCTTCTTTATAAGATTTTGTCAAAACATCAATTTTATCTGCAACCATAAATGCAGAGTAAAATCCTACTCCGAACTGTCCAATTATTTCGTAGTCTTCAGATTTTTCGTTAGCTTTTTTAAATTCTTCTGAGCCAGACTTTGCAATTGTACCTAGGTTTTCGATTAACTCCTCTTCAGTCATTCCAATACCGTTGTCTTCAATTGTTAGAGTTCTCTTTTCTTTATCGGGAGTAATTCTTATAAAGTATTCGTCGTGATTAAATTTAACCTTATCGTCGTTAAGGGCGATGTAGTACATCTTGTCCATGGAGTCGCTGGCATTAGATATTAGTTCTCTTAAAAATATTTCTTTATTCGTATAAATTGAATGTATCATTAAATCCATTAATCTTTCAGTTTGAGCATTGAATTTTTTCATATTTCAAATCACCTTCCAAATATTATTAGCACTCAAACAAGTGTATTGCTAATAACAATATATAACTTTTCTCTCCTTTAGTCAAATCATTCTTAAAGAATTTAAAAATAAATTAAAGCGTAAGGCTCTTTGTAAATAAATTTGATTTAAGGCGATGAAAATTAAATTAATAATGGAAAGGCAAGGGATAAAAATAAATTATGTGAAGAATTGGAAGATAAAAATAAATAAGGTGGAGACT
>NZ_JBMNPQ010000035.1:0-14795 GCF_050943655.1 Peptoniphilus sp.
AACCGATATATGTTCCAAGCATTACTACTATTGCAAGGATTACAATCTTTGGTCCTGTCTTTTTTAATCCGTCGAGGTTTGCTCCTGTGTAGATACCTGCATAGGCAAGTATTGGTGTACAAAGTGTTACGAAGTCTACATTTGATGTGTAGTAGCTAACTTTGTCTGCAAAGGGAACTCCAGGTATTGTCGCTATAGTTGCAACTGTTACTATATATGCGACGGCTGGGACATTGCCCGGCATTATGTTTGATATTCCAATTCCTATAATACAAAGTATTCCCAAAATTATTACTCCTGGAATTCCAAGAAGAGGACTAATTCCAGGTCCAATATAATTTGCGATTACTGATATAACTGCAGTTATTGCAAGTACAATTACTTGATCTTTGAACTTCATTTGTCTTCCTCCTCTTCTTTATTTTCATCAGATTTAAATTCGTAATTTTGTGGCGGTTCTTGTTTGTATTTTCTCTTGTAGAAAAATCTGTAAAGTTTCTCAGATAGAGGAAGTGCTATAAATACAGACATATACACTCCGTCAAGTCCTGAAAGTAGGTTTGATGCTGCGCCAAAGGCAGTTAATTTGTCCGCCATCTCAGGGAAGAGTTCAACGAGAGATCCAACAGATGCAGTCATCATTGATGCTGATCCAACACCAGATGCCATTGCAAGTGAATATGGATGTAGGGGAGTTGCTGTTGCTAAAAGTGATGCGATTATTCCCATAAATATTGTTCCAAAAACTGTCCCGATAATGTATACACCAAGAACGCCTTCGCCCTCTGGTGTGTCGAGACCGTACTTTTCTGCTATTAGTGCCACATTAGGTTCACGTCCTATGGAGTGAGCTCCACCTATTACTTCTCTTTTTAGTCCAAGTGCGACTCCCACTGGTACGCCGATTAAAACTGTGCCGACGTTACCGAATTCTTGTAAAATTAGTGCTGGTGATGATTTTATTATTGTTGAAATTGTAGGGCCAATTGTTGTCCCGTATTTTGCCATAAGTAGCAAAAGTGTCACTGTGATAAGTTCGCCTGCGTCGTTCATTTCTTTTTCTTTTGCAATGTTTAAGAACTTTGGAGTTGTGAATATTCCAATAACTAGTGCAAAGAGCATTGGAAGCAGTACTATTGTTCCGATTCCAACATCAAATGAGTGCTTTCCAATAAGTTCTGCAACAATTACAATTCCCAGTGCAATTAAATGCAGCTTGATGTTTTTCATTTTATTCTCCTTTCAAAAATCTTCTAGCAACTTCTACGAATAAAGCGCATCCTTTATACATAAGACTCTCGTCTATGTCGAATTTAGAGTTGTGGTGTGGATAAATCTTGCCGTCTGGATAAACGCGTGGGTTTTCTAGTGCAAGAAATGTGCCCGGTGCCTCGTTTAGGAAAAATGAAACGTCCTCACCACCCATTGTCGGAGTCTTTAACTCTACCATGGAGTCTTCTCCGAATAAGTCTATTGCTGTATTTTTTACAAATTCTGTAAAGTCAGGATCATTTACAACTGTTGGATAAAATCTTTCATAAATTAGCTCTGCCTCTGCACCATAAGCCTTGGCGATGTATTTTGAAATTTCGCCCATTCTCTTTTCAACGAAGTCTCTTGTGTCCTCGTTTAGAGTTCTAACAGTGCCCTCTTCCCACACAATGTCAGGGATGATGTTTTGTGTAGTTCCGCCGTGAATTTGGCAAACTGATATGAGGGCGGGAGTAGTTGGGTCGATTTCTCGTGAGATTATTTTTTGAAGTCCCAAGTTGATTTCTGAAATTATAATTATTGGGTCTATGGCCTGTTGTGGCCTTGCACCGTGACCGCCCTTTCCTTTTACAATTATTTTAAATCTATCCATTGATGCCATCATTGCGCCCTTTTTGTAACCAAAAGAGCCCTTATTTACTCCGTCAAAAAGAGTCCCTGCGTGCATTCCAATTACTGCATCGACTTTTGGATTATCCATTGCTCCTTCGTCTACCATTGGCTTTGCGCCACCTGGGATTTCTTCACCAGGTTGGAAAAATATTTTGACCTTGCCGGGAAGTTCGTCTTCCATTTCCTTTAAAATTTTGGCAGCACCAAGTGCCATTGCAGCGTGGGAGTCGTGTCCGCATGCGTGCATCACACCTTTGTGAGTGGACATAAATTCATCTCCTGTCTCCTCTTCAATTGGAAGGGCGTCCATGTCTGCACGTATGGCAATGCACCTTGCGCCGTCTTTTCCAATTTCTGCCACAATTGCGTTTCCATTTACAAGGAGCTTGTACTTGATATTATATTTATCAAGCTCACTTGTGATGTATTTTACTGTCTTTGGAAGATTAAGTTCAAGCTCGGGTATCTTGTGAAGCTCCCTTCTATCTCTTATGATTTCATCTTCCATCTTCTTGGCTAAATCTATACTTCTCATGAAATGCCTCCTAACGTCAATATAGTTTAACTCTTTTTCGCTTTAATATGTTTTTTTAACTATTATTGTATTACTTCCCACGAAAAATTACAACAGCTTAATTTATTTAAATATGTAAAAAGCTGACCCCAAGGCCAGCTTTCATTTTTATTTTTCTAAAATATTTTCGATTACCTGAGCAACTTCTGCTCTTTTAATATTATCTGTTGGATAAAATTTGTCGTCTCGTCCTTTAAATATTCCGCGCTCGACTGCTTTTTTGACGTCGCTCTTTGCCCAGTCTGAGATATCAGATGCGTCACTAAATTCGATATTTTCTTTGATTTCATAATTTTTATTTAAATTTTCTACATATCTATTTAAGATTGTCGCCATCTCTTCGCGAGTAATTGACCTATCGCCCTTAAAGGTGTTGTCCTCGTAGCCCTTAATAATATTATTTTCGATTGCCCAGTTTACATAACCGCTATCAGTTGAGTTAATGTCAAGGTCGTCTAGAGTTTTCTTTTTATAATTATTTGGATCTACATTCTCCATCTTGGCAAGTGCCTTTACGACAGTAATTCTTGTGGACTTCATCTCTGGATAAAACTTATCGCCTATTAAATCCATATAGCCCTTGTCCACAACTTTTCTTATAATATCTTCTGCCCAGTGACCTTCGATGTCAGAAATTTTAATTTCATTCTTTTGTTCATCAGTCTTTTTGGTTTCAATAAATAAAGAGTTTCCTCTGTCCTTTCTTGAGTGGTGTCTTGTTGAATTGTCGCTGTGGTCTTTTTCATTATCATTTGAGTTATTTGTATCTGAGTCGTCATTATCAAATTTCTTTAAATCCTTAAATCTTTCGTCAAAATTAAAATCAAACACATCGTCGTTTCCATCGCCGTTCATGAAGTTTACATCGAAAAATCCCTTGGCATCACTTGGAAGTGAAGCTGCATAAGGTGAGTAAGTTGAAAGATAAATTTTATTGGCATCTTCTGAAAACTCTGCAAATTTAAAGAAGGCATTTCCTCCGTTGTAACCAAATTGGTAGTCGGAAAGAACCATTATTACATCATCTCCCGCGTCGTTTTTCTCAACTCTGTGGCCTGCGCCGTGGAAGTGACCAGACACTGTCATAAATACTTGGTCGTACTTTTTAATAAGAGCCCAAATATTTTCTCCAACATCAGAAATAACTACGCTATTTGGCTCAGTCGGTGAGCAGTCGACAATATTGTGCGATGTGACAATTGTAGGATTTTCTCTATTCTCCTTTAGCACATTTTCTGCCCAGTCGTAGTCATTTGAGTCGATTGAAAGGTCAAACCAGCTAAGAGATAAGATTAAATATTCATATGAACCGGCCTTGACCTTCATGTAAGATGACCTGCCGCTTGGCGAATAAACTACATTTTTATTTAAACTTGCAAACTCAGAATCAGAACCGAATGTATCTTTATAATAAAAATCGCCAATAGATTTATTTGGATCTTCATTGTGATAGTAATAATCGTGGTTTCCCGGCATCATCAAAGTATCGACCCCTGCCTTTGGAAGCTTGGAGAAGATATCATAAGCATCATCAAACTGCTTTTTGTCGTCATAATTTTCAACAACATCGCCAAGGTGCATGACTCCCTTTACATTAAGTCTGTCCTTATCTTTAATGAACTCGTCGATACCAGTATTCATAACATCAGTCTTAAACTTCACAGTATTTTGAGTATCTGGCATGAACACAAAATTGTAGTTATTTTCGTCTCTTAAATTGTATTCATCATTTCGTCCAAAATCACCAGCAAGTTTTTCTGGATTTGGCTCAATCCATTCGTCTCTATCAAGAGGTTTATTTGCAATTCTAATTCTCTCAATATTTCCCTTCAAGAACTTGTCGAGAATCTGTTCACCTTCTTTCCAATAACTAGAACCAACTCTAAACCTTCCGTCTTTAGGATCAGCAAACATTCCAACCATGTCCTTTGATTTATAATCCCTAAAGGACTCAGCTCCGTTTACATAAGTTCTGATTCCATCATTATCAGAAACTATAGCAAGGTGGTACCACTGTCCTCCCTTATCCATAGTGATTGCCCATGCTGCACTTTGCATCTTGTGGCTGTCGTTGGCATTGGCTGTTAAAAATTGAAACTCCTTGCAGTTTGAAACAGCAAGAGACATAGAACCAAGCTCTGGCTCGTCCATAGTTTCAACATCTTTTGGATTATCAACTTGTCTTGCCAAGACTCCCATCCACTTGTCACTTTCTGTCCAGTTCTTTGGAAGATAGTAGAGAACCTCGATTGTGTAGCCATTTTTAAAATTTTCTTTATTAATTGGCGCATTATTAACTGTAACAAAATCTGCTCCGTGCATCTCTTTACCACTTCCCTCTCCGTCGAACTCAATGCTTCCCTTTCCATCTACACTTTCACTTGAAAACTTTAAGTACTTGTCCCAATCTTCTGCACTTTTATCATCAGTGGGAACACCCGCCGAATATAAATTCATCCTGAGGTCGTTGCCGTTATTGGACTTATCCTTAATGACTAAGTTGCCATTTGAAATACTCCCAGTAGAATCTTCTTCGTTAAAATTCCAATCAGCAACAATTCCAGAATTATCCTGTGCAAAAACAGAAAAAGGAATAATTGAAGATAACAAAGAAATAACAATTGCGAAAATTACAAAATTTTTAAAAAAGTTTTTATTTAGAATCATATTTTCCCCCTTTAAATAGAATTTATCATTAAAATATCTAGTTAGTTTTAGAAGAAGGTAAAAATGATGTTAAAAATTGGATTACTTCTTACAATAATTAATTAGGGTGAAGATGTGGATTTGGGGAATTTAGGAGAAGAGCCTTGTCGTCTTATGTCTTTACTAGAAACCTTACGGAGAACCTAAAAAAGAAAAAATAAAAAATTAAACAGACGAAAAAAGGTATGATGCGAGACACGCTCGAGGCCGCTCGGCCAAGTAACGTTCCCCTGACATATCCTTTTTTCTATTAATAAAGAATTAAAAAAGCTTCAGGCACAGTAGCAACACAATTCAGTTACAGTGTATCCACCCCGTCATCCCGAGCTTGTCGAGGGATCTGCAAAGTACTCGAGCGAGAATTAATCGTCTTAATGAGACAACCTTAAGGTTAAATCGTAAATAACTTAATTTCAAAACTGCGTTTTGCATTCCCTTTTGCGAGGAAGGGAAGGGGGCTTCCGCTAATCCGCTGCGATTGTCCCCTTCCCTCTCCTCGCGCACCAACCTAACCCCCAACGCCCACTTCGGAGAATGTGTTGAACTTATCTGGCTATTTAGTACTCCGCAAAAAGCCTAAATTTCATAACTCGCGAGTTGTAACTTTTGTTAAGTTTTTTCTCTATAGCTTTTTTCTTTAACTCAAGGTGGTAATTGTAGTTCGCTCAAACAAATGAAATTTTTAACGGCTTTTTGCGAAACTCGTCTACCTCATAATTCCTCACCGCGTTGAAATTTGAGTTAGAATTAATGAACTAATAGCACAGTGATAACTTATTCATATGACGACGTAACTACTCGTCATCCCGAGCTTGTCGAGGGATCTGCAACTTGTGGAGAAACAGCCTATGCGTTTTAACAAGAACACCTTACGGAGAAAATACTCAAAAACACTTATTTATTAAGACGACCGCACATCGCTCCCTTTATCCTACAGATCCTTCGACTCCACTTCAGGCTTCGCCTTCCGTTTCGCTCAGGATGACTTCCGAAGGGTCTTATTTTTACTCATCTTCCGATTGACAATATTCACAACTTATTTTACAATATTAGCATATTCTAATATACTAATAAAAGGTGATTTTTTGAAATTTAATGAGGAACACAAGGAAGAGATATACAAGAGGGCGGAGATTTTAAAGGCGCTTTCAAACCCAGTGCGTCTCTGTCTTCTTATAAAGTTAATCCAAGACGGTCCGGCTAGTGTGAATGAGATCACATCATGTATGGACGTCTCACAATCTGCAATTTCTCAGCACCTTAGCAAGCTGAGGGACATGAATATTGTAAAGAGCACAAAGGTAGAGAACAGAATTTTTTATTCCTGCGAGAGGGAAGATGTTAAAAGGATTATAAGTTGTTTGATGGAGGATATTAAATGAGAATTGTTGTTATAGGTGGAGTTGCCGGCGGCGCCACTGCCATTGCGCGCATGAGGCGTCTTGATGAAAAGGCAGAGATAATTTTACTTGAGCGTGGTGATTATGTCAGCTTTGCAAACTGCGGTTTGCCATACTATGTTGGCGGAACTATTGAAAACCGAGACGCGCTCTTTGTTACAACTGATGAAGACATCATCAAAAAATACAATGTGGATGTCAGAGTTAAAAACGAAGTGACAAAGATTTTGCCAGGTGATAAAAAGCTTCTTATAAAAAATCACAAGACAGGCGAGGATTATGAGCTAGACTACGATAAGCTTTTAATTTCTACTGGTTCACACCCATTTGTGCCTGATGCTGAGGGAGTAGGCGAAGATAATGTTTTTACTCTTTGGAACATTCCAGATGTCGATGCGATAACTTCTTATGTAAAGGAAAATAATCCAAAGAGAGCTGTTGTAATTGGAGCTGGTTTTATCGGCCTTGAGATGGCAGAAAATTTAGTCGACTTAGGTATAAAGACAACTGTCATTGAAATGGCAGAGCAAGTTATGCCGCCACTTGATAAAGACATGGCGCGCCTTGTGGAAAATCACATGATTGGCAAAGGTGTAGATTTAATGCTCGGTGAAGGTTTTAAAGAAATTAAAGACGGTGGCAAAAAAGTTTATCTAAAATCGGGAAAAGAAATTGAAACAGACCTTGTAATACTTTCAATTGGAGTGCGACCAAATAGCGAACTTGCAAAAGATGCTGGACTAAAACTTACAGAGCGAGGCCACATTAAGGTAAATGACGCGATGCAGACATCAAATCCTGATATTTATGCCATAGGTGATGTAATCAGCGTAAAGGATTATATTACAAAAAACGAAACGGCAGTTCCATTAGCTGGCCCTGCAAACAAGCAAGGTAGAGAAGTTGCGACAAATGTATTGGGTAAAGGATGTGCAAAGTATAGTGGAACAATGGGCACAAGTGTTGCCAAAGTGTTCGACATGACTGTTGCATCAACTGGTTTAAATGAAAAAACTTTAAATAAAATGGGCAAAAAGTATAAAGAGGACTATTTTGTGTCTGTAATTCACCCAATGAGCCACGCAGGTTACTATCCTGGTGCGACACCGATGACAATAAAATTAATTTACGCATCCGACAGAAAAGTCCTTGGTGCACAAATTGTTGGGTATAGCGGTGTTGACAAGAGAATCGACACCATCGCAACGACAATTCATTTTAAGGGAACTGTGGACGACTTGAGTGAGCTTGAACTTGCCTACGCTCCGCCATATTCATCTGCAAAAGATCCCGTAAACTTTGCTGGATACACTGCAAGAAATGTGCTAGACGGATTGACAGAGCCAGTTTTATTTAGAGAATACGAAGAAAACAAAGACAAATTTACTCTACTTGATGTTAGGGAAGACCCAGAAGTTGTTTCGGGAATGCTAGATAATGCAGTGCACATCCCACTTACAGAACTTCGCGAAAGGTTTAGTGAACTAGACAAGAATAAAACTTATCTTGCCTACTGCGCCGTTGGAGTTCGCGGCTACATTGCCGAGAGAATTTTAAAAGACAAGGGCTATAAAGTAAATAATTTAGTAGGTGGTTACAGAACTGCAATGGACATGACGACTCGCCCAAAGCCGGGAAATAACATAATCGAAAGCACAGAACAGGACAAATTTAAAAATAAAAGTGCAGGTGAGATGAAGCTTTTAAACGTGTGTGGAATGAGCTGTCCTGGGCCAATCGTTCAAGTATCAAAGGCAATGGATACGATGAATGTAGGCGATGAGATAAAAGTAAAGGCAACTGACCCTGGATTTGTGCGCGACATCGAAGCTTGGGCAGATAGTACTGGAAATAAACTTCTGGCAAGAGGAGAAGAGAAGGGCACATTTACCGCGACGCTTCAAAAAGGAAAAGAAGAAAAAATTCAAGTTGAAAAATCATCAAACACAAAAGAGAAGACCATGATAATCTTTGACGGAGACCTAGACAAGGCGATAGCATCATTTATAATCGCAACGGGAGCAGCTGCCATGGGCAACAAAGTGCACATGTTCTTCACATTTTGGGGACTTAGCATATTGAGAAAAGAAAACCCACCAAAAGTGAAAAAAGACTTTATGAGCAAGATGTTTTCAGCGATGCTCCCAAAAGGTTCCAAAAAACTTTCCCTATCTCGCATGAACTTCTTGGGATTAGGACCAAAGATGATTCGTTCCGTAATGAAGAAAAAAGGAGTAACTAGCTTAGAAGACTTAATTAAAGAGGCACTTGATGCTGGAGTAGAAATAACAGCCTGCCAAATGACAATGGACATAATGGGACTTACACAGGAAGAATTAATTGACGGAGTAAAAATTGGTGGAGTTGCAACAATGCTCTCAGATAATGACAAGTCAAACATGAATTTATTTATATAATGGGAAAAATTAAAATTTGAGGAATTTGTAGAATTTTTAAGACTTAAAAAGGTGGGCATGCCCATCTTTTTTTGTTTCAAAAGTTTTTAAAGTTTAGTTAAACTGTTTGATTCACAGTGTCTGCACCTTGTGGGGATAAATCCTTGTCGTATTAACTAGAAAACCTCACCTGCCACTTAGAATAAGCGTGAAACGCGAGTTGAGGAATCTGTACCTTGTGGAGAAAAAAACTAATCGTATTAACGAAAACCCCCATCTGTCATCCCGAGCGTTGGTCGAGGGATCTGCAAAGTAGTGGGGCGAGAACTAATCGTTTTAAGGAAATAGCGTAACGGAGAATTACTCCAGAATTCTTTCTCAATAAAACGAGAACACATCGCCACCATTACTCTACAGATCCTTCGACTACGCCTCATGCTACGCATTCGTCTTCGCTCAGGATGACGTTGGAGTGGGCGTTCACTCAAAGTCAAAGCGACTTCCTTAACATTACTTGAAAAACTTTTAGCACAGTCATTACTTTAACTCTTAGTAGACTCTACACCCCGTCATTCCGAGTGAGCGTAAAACGCAAATCGAGGAATTTGTACCTTGTGGAGAAACAACCTAATCGTTTTAACGAAAAACCCCTACCTGTCATCCCGAGCGACATTCGAGGGATCTGCAAAGCATTCGAGCGAGAACTAATCGTTTTAAAGAAATAGTGTGAAGGAGAAAATTCTCCAAATCTCTTTCTCATCAAAACGAGAACACATCGCTCCCGCAGCTCTACAGATCCTTCGGCTCCACTTCAGGCTTCGCCTTCCGTTTCGCTCAGGATGACGTTGGAAGCGGTGTCCTCCATATAAAGCGGATAAATCATAGGCACAGGAACGACTTATTCTGTTCATAACCTATACACTCCGTCATTCCCATGGTTAGTCGAGGAATTTGTACCTTGTGGAGAAAAAAGCTAGTCGTTTTAACGAAACCCCTCCACCCGTCATCTTGAGCGAGCGTGAAACGCGAGTCGAAAGATCTGCAAAGCATTCGAGCGAGAACTAATCGTTTTAAAGAAAAAACGTGAAGGAGAATTACTCCAAATCTCTTTCTCAATAAAACGAACACACATCGCCATCATAACCCTACAGATCCTTAGACTACGCCTCATGCTACGCATTCGTCTTCGCTCAGGATGACGTTGGATGGGATGTTCTCCTCAAAAAACTGTCAAATCACAAACATTATTTCACAATACTATTTGACACAGTCACGGCTTACACGAATCACAACCTCTACACTCCGTCGTCGCAAAGCTCCTCCTCCGCTCAGGATGACTCCCTCATAGGTCTTTTTCTAATAAGTACTTGATATTAAAATTATAAATCCACCCCTACACAACAAAAAAGAGAGCCTTATGGCTCTCATGAAATTTTTGAAAAACTTAATTTTATGCGGTTTGCATATTGTCAGTGTTGTTTTTATTTAATAGTTTTTGTGTTATATAGATAACTGCCACTGCGCCAAGTCCTATAAAGTCTGTTAGTAGTTTAGGGTCAAGTAGTGCAAATGCTGCTACAAGTAGTATTAGTCTTTGCCATATTCTTAGTTTTCCAAATAGGTAAGATTCTACTGTTCCTGCTAAGCATATTGTTCCGATTAGTGCAGTTGCTATTGTTGGAAGGGCCGCTGTTACTGGAAGCCAGTTTACGCTCGTTCCAACTACGCTATCAACCATGATTAAGTGAGGGTTAATTACAAATATATAAGGTATGATGAAGGCACCTATTGCCAGTTTAAAGGCCTGGACACCGGTCTTCATTGAGTTTGAACCTGCTATACCTGCTCCTGCATATGCTGCTAGTGCAACTGGTGGTGTTACGTCAGCTACTACTCCAAAGTATAGGATAAATAAGTGAGCAGACATTATGTTTACGCCAAGTTTTGTGATTGCAGGCACTGCCATTGTTGCAAGTACGATATATTTTGCTGTTGTTGGAAGTCCCATTCCTAGTATTATTGATGCTACCATTGTTAGTAGTAATGTTGGTATCAATTTTCCTTTTGCGATTAATACGATTACTTCAGCTATTTTTAGTCCAAATCCTGTAAGTGTTACAACTCCTACGATCATACCAGCGCAAGCACAAGCACAGGCAACGCTTACTGCGCCCTTTGCTCCAGCTTCCATTGATGACAAGATATCTTTTGGTACGAAAGAGTTATCTTTTTTAATAAGAGATGCTACTAGTGCTACAACAACTCCTATTACTATACCTACTAGAGCTGCCATTGTTGGTGGATATTGTTTAACCAACATGTAGATGATTGCTACTAGTGGTAGTACTAAGTAACCTTGTTTTTTTAGTATTACAGAAAGTTTTGGAAGTGATTCTTTTGGCATTCCTTCTAGGCCAAGTTTGCAAGCTTCCAAGTGAACCATTGTACCAACAGCGATGTAGTATAAAACTGCTGGGATAATAGCTGCTTTTACGATAGAAATATATGGAAGACCTGTAAAGTCTGCCATGATAAATGCTGCGGCACCCATTACCGGTGGCATGATCTGTCCACCTGTAGAAGCTGTTGCTTCAACGGCACCTGCATAGTGAGGTTTGTAACCTACTGACTTCATTAGTGGGATAGTGAATGCTCCTGTTGTTACAGTGTTTGCTACTGAAGAACCTGAGATTGATCCCATAAGTCCTGATGATAGTACTGATGTCATAGCTGGGCCTGATTTTGTTGAACCAGTTAGTGCGTATGCGAAGTCGATAAAGAATTCGCCGACACCAGTTTTATCTAAGAATGAACCAAATAATATAAACATAAATACGAAAGTAGAAGATACTCCAACTGGTGTACCCATAATACCTTCAGTTGTCATGTACATGTGTGACACAATTCTTGTTACATTAAATCCTCTGTGAGCGAAAATACCTGGCATGTGTCTACCGAAGTATGCGAATAACAAGAAGACTATAGTAACTATTGGAAGTTCTGGTCCAACTGTTCTTCTAGTAACTTCTAGAGTAATAAGTACGGCAAGCACTCCCATTACCATATCTAGAGTGGACATTTGTCCGCCCTTGAGAGCTATTTCCTTTACATTAAAGAATATGTATCCCCAAACAATTACTGAAAGAACCATAAGAATCCAGTCGATAATTTGAATCTTAGTCTTTGAAGATTTTTCAGTAGCAGGAAATAGTGCGAATCCAATAACAAAAGCAAAGGCTAAGTGAAGTGATCTTTGCTTCATGGCTAAAAGAGTTCCGTGATATGCTGTGAATAAATGGAATGCAGACATTAAAATTGCAATAATTGCGATAAGCTTGGCTGTGTTACCACTTAATTTACGTAGCTTACTAGTCTCTAGGTCGTATTGTTCCATCAAGTCGTCGACTTTCATAGCACCTAGCTCTTCAGCACTTTTTGTGATACTTTTGTCGTCCTCGTTTTGAGGCGTATCCTTTTTCAAATCTGTCTCATCAACCTTTGAGTCGTCAAATTTTTTATCTTTATCGCTCAATTTGGCACCTCCTCAGTGCGTAATTTAAAATAGAGATGTTCTCTGTAGAAAATTCAAGAGCCTCACGCGGCTTAGAAAAATCTGTAAAAGGAATTTCTTTTTTCCCAATTACATATTTGTGATTTGCCCTGACAGCTCCAGTTCTATAAATAACATTTTCAAAAGGCTCGTTCATATCGTAGAGCACAAATCCACCGTCATCATCAATTTTAAATTTATAGATTAAGTTGACTGGCAGTCCCGCTCCCTGAGAATGGTATCTCTCTTCCATTAAGATTAGCATATTATCTCTTGCCTCGTACCATTCACTAGTCTCTGTCCTTTGAACAGAGTGAGTGTAGACTATGCCAAACATTTCTTTCTTTTTGAGGTAGTCAATTCGTTTTACATCTTTGTCAAAATAGTCGCGAACGACAATTACATCTATCTTGACAAGGCTTAAAACTAAAAAAATACCTATAATAAAGAGTATTGGAAGGAAAAACTTCCTTCCAACGCCCTCTTTATTCTTTTCACTCATTATTTGTTAAGAGCTTCATCGAAGTATTTTTGAGCACCTGGGTGAAGATCGATACTCATACCATCAAGAGCTTTATCAAGAGAAATGTCTCCGCCTCTTGCGTGAGATTCTTTCATTACATCAAGGTTTTCAAATAATAATTTTGCGATGTTGTATGCATCTTCGTCAGCCATTTTTTCATCTACAACTAGCATAGATTGAACAGCAACAACAGAAACTTCGCCTTCTTGGCCTTTGTATTCTGTAGGAGTAATGTTTAGGTGAACGTAGAATGGATATTTTTCAATAAGTTCATTAGCTTTATCTTCTGCTATAGGAACTAGGTGAACATCGTGAGTAGTAGCAAGTTCAGTAATAGCTGAAGAAGGAATAGCTGCAGTTAAGAAAGTAGCGTCGATTTGACCAGACTTAATTTGATCAGCTGCTTCAGCAAATGATAAGTAGTCAACTTTTCCTAAATCATCATAAGTAATTCCGTGAACATCAAGAATTTGTTTAACGTTTACTTCAACACCAGAACCAGGAGCACCAACAGCAACTTTTTTGCCCTTTAAATCTTCAATAGTTTCGATACCTGAATCATCAGATGCAACTATTTGAACAATTTCAGGATATAGGCAGCATAGACCTTTAAGAGAAGATTTTTGGTTTCCTTCAAAAGTTTCAGTGCCGTTAACAGCATAATAAGCAACGTCGTTTTGGATAAATCCAATTTCAGCATCTCCCTTAGTAACAAGCTCTACGTTTTCAACAGAAGCACCAGTAGCTTGAGCTGTAGCAGTGTAGTTAACACCAGCGTTGTTAAGGATGTTAGAAAGAGCTCCACCTAATGGATAATATGTACCACCAGTACCACCAGTAGCAACTGACATAAATCCACCTTCAGTTTCCATTAAACCTTCAGCTTTGATTTCAGAATTAGAATTTGCTGTAGCGTTTGCTTCAGTAGCAGTATTGTTTGCAGGAGCATTTTCTTTTTTATTATTTGTGCCGCCACATCCAGTTAAAGTACCTAGAAGCATTGCGATTGCCATAGTAAGTGCAATAAGTTTTTTCTTTGTCATAATATTCCTCCTTGACATAATTAAATAAACAGTGAATTTTATGAAAATGTTTATTTATTGATTTAATATTACAACATCAAATAAGAAAAGTCAATTGAATGTATACGTAACCACGCCCATGAAAAAGGGATTTGTGGGAAATCGAAGTGAAATGAAAACCAAATAAGCAAAAAAAGTAGTATATATTTAACGAGTTAAGCACATTAATTAACTAATTGTAATAAAATAATTAATTAACTTTCAAAATAGAAAGTATAAAGAGTGTGTGCGTTTAATTTGTAAAACCAAAAAGAAAGATTGCACTTTTTAAAAACTTAAAATCACAGTGAAAAGTAAATGTATAAAAATAAGTGCAAAAAATAAACCTTTTCATAAAATTTGGAGTCTTTTAGTTATTTTTATTGATAATTATAAATGAATTATTATACCAAGACACTTTTACATTAAGACGAGGACACATCGCCACCATTACTCTACAGATCCTTCGGCTCACTTCGTTCGCTCAGGATGACGTTGGATGGGGCGTTCTCCATATAAAGTGGATAAATTATAGGCACAGTAATGACCTATTTGAGTCACAGCGTCTACTCCCCGTCATCCCGAGCGTTAGTCGAGGGATCTGCAAAGTCGTCTTGCGAGAACTAATCGTTTTAAAGAAATAGCGTATAGGAGAATCACTCCAAAATCTCTTTCTCAATAAAACGAGAACACATCACCAC
>NZ_JBMNPQ010000036.1:0-14718 GCF_050943655.1 Peptoniphilus sp.
AAAGAGATGATAAAAAGTCACACAATAAAGTAAATGTAAATAATAATAAGGCAAAAGACCACAGGAATAACCGAAAACAAAATCGCAATAAAAATAACGACAAGAAAAATAATGCCAACAATACAAATAATAATACATTTACAAGGGATTTAAGTAAGAAAAAACCAAAGAAACATAAAATTAAACATAAAAATACTCAAGATAAGAAGGAGGAGGAAATTATAGATATTATAGCACCTATAACAGTAAAAGATTTTGCAGACCAAGTTGGTCTTGGAGTATCTACTGTTATTACAAAATTAATTGGACTTGGAGTAATGGCTAACCAAAATCAAACTATAGATGAAGACACTTGTATTCTTTTAGCAGATGAGTTGGGAATTGAAATAAACATAGTTGAGCCTGAAGTTGAAAAAACAATTGAAGAAGAATTTGGACTAATTAAGCCAGACAAGAAAAAAGATCTTAAAACTAGACCTCCTGTTGTAACAGTTATGGGACACGTTGACCATGGTAAGACATCACTACTTGACTGTATAAAATCATCACATGTTACAGATCAAGAAGCCGGTGGAATAACTCAACATATCGGAGCTTACACAGTTAATTTCAATGGCAAAAAAATAACTTTCTTAGATACCCCTGGTCACGAAGCTTTTACTTCAATGAGACTTAGAGGAGCTCAAACTACTGATATTGCAATTCTTGTAATAGCTGCTGATGATGGAATTATGCCTCAAACAGTTGAGGCTATATCTCACGCAAGATCTGCAGATGTTCCTATTATTGTAGCAATTACAAAAATTGATAAACCTGAAGCTAATATTGAAAGAATAAAACAAGACCTTATGAACTACAATCTAGTTCCTGAAGAGTGGGGCGGAGATACAATAGTAGTAGGTGTGTCTTCAAAAACTAGAGAAGGTATAGATGACTTGCTTGAAATGGTACTTCTTGTTGCGGAAATGAGCGAATTAAAAGCAAATCCTAACAGAAAAGCTATTGGTACTGTAATAGAAGCAAATCTTGACAAGTCTAAAGGACCTATGGCCACAATTTTAGTTAAAAATGGTACATTGAGATTTGGAGATTCAATTGTATCTGGAGTTTGTTCAGGTAGAATAAGAGCCATGAAAGATGACAAGGGTAAAAACATTAGAAAGGCTGGGCCTTCAGTACCAGCGGTTATTTTAGGACTTAACGATGTACCTAATGCTGGTGATACACTTTATGCAGTTTCTGATGATAAAGTAGCCAAAGCTATCGCTGAAAAGAACCAAGAACTTTCAAGAGAAATTAGACTTAACCAAACTGGAAAGATTAGTCTTGATAACTTATTTGATAAGATCAATGAAGAAAATATCAAAGAGCTTAATATCGTAGTAAAAGCAGATGTTAAAGGTTCTGCAGAGGCACTTGTTCAGTCACTATTAAAACTATCAACTGATGAAGTAAAAATTTCTATAGTTCACTCAGCAGTAGGTGGTATTAATGAATCTGACGTAACTCTTGCATCAGCTTCTAATGCAATTGTTATTGGATTTAACGTAAGACCTAATATTAACGCTATTGAACTAGCTAAGAGCGAAGAAGTTGAAATTAGAACTTACAGAGTTATCTATGAAATTATAAATGATATCGAACAAGCCGTTAAAGGTATGTTAGACCCTGATATAGTCGAAGAGATTTTGGGTAGATGTGAAATTAGACAAACATTTAAATTACCTAATAATCAAATGGTTGCCGGAGTATATGTATTAAGTGGAAAAATTTTAAGAAATTCAAAAGTAAAAGTATTAAGAGATGACATAGTAATACATGAAGGTGATATTAGTTCTCTTAAGAGATTTAAAGACGATGTCAAAGAACTTCAACAAGGCTACGAAGGCGGTCTTATGATTGACGGGTTTAATGATATTAAAGAACATGACTTACTTGAGTCATTTGTATTAAAGGAAGTTGAAAGAAAATAATGAATAATAAAAGAATTAGTAGGATTTCTGAAGAAGTTAAACGTGCAATTTCTGAAATTATAAGGACAGAGTTAAAAGATCCTAGAATATCTGAACTTACAAGTATTTCTCATGTAGATGTTACTAATGATTTATCGTATGCGAAAGTTTATGTAACAGTGCTTGGCAATGATGAAGATAGAGATAAAGCAGTTGAAGGGTTAAACTCTGCCAAGGGCTTCATTAAAAAAGAATTGGGCAAAAAAGTTAAACTAAGAATTATGCCTGAGTTGATATTTATTAATGATGACTCTATTGAAAGAGCATTAGAGATAAGCCGTTTAATAGATGAGGTCAACAATGAAGATAAATGATTTTCAAACTGAATTATCTAAATTTAAAATAGCTATAGATGAAGCAAAATCTATAGCTATTGCTTCGCATTTAAATCCAGATGGAGATAATTTGGGATCCTTAAATGCGTTGTATGGTTTATTAAAAAATATTGGTAAAAAAACTACTTTTATTTTGAATGACGAAATTCCTTCTAGTTTTTTATTTTTACCTTATATTGACAAGTTCACTTCTCCACAAGATTTAGAGAATGAATCTTTTGATTTATTTATTGCACTTGATTGTGGGGACTTAAATAGGCTTGGAGATGAAGTAAAACAATATTTTTTATTATCCAAAAAGACTATTAATATTGATCACCACAATTCCAATGATTACTTTGCAGATATTAATATTGTTGATATAAATGCAACAGCTACATGTGAAGTTCTATTTAGTATCTTTAAAGAGCTAAAATATAATTTAGATAAAGAGATTGCAACTTCATTATATACTGGCATTTCAACTGATACTGGATCTTTTAAATATGATTCTGTAAGACCTCAAACTTTTAAATTTGCATCAGAGCTTTTAGAGTATGGAATAGACTTTAGAACAATAAATATTTCACTATATCAAACTCGATCAAAAGAAAAAACAGATTTACTTGTTAAAGCTCTTAATTCTATAAAGTACTATAACGATAATAAAATAGCATTAGTAAGAGTAACAATTGATGATTTTGAAAAAACTGGAGCAAAAAAACTTGATTCAGATGGTATAGTAGAATTTGTCCGAGACATTGAAGGTGTTGAGGTGGCAGTTCTATTAAAAGAAAAAGAAAATTCTATAAGACTTTCCATGAGATCAAAAAGCTTTATAAACTGCACTGAAGTAGCAAGCAAGTTTAATGGCGGAGGTCATATTAGAGCAGCAGGCGGAACTTTTAATCATAATGATCTTGATAAAGCAGAAAAAGATGTAGTAAGTGCTATTATGGAAGAGTTTGATAAATGAATGGACTATTAGTTTTTGATAAACCAAAGGGAATAACTTCTCACGATGTAGTATACAAGGTACGCAAAAAGACAGGGATAAAAAAAGTCGGACACACTGGCACTCTAGATCCCTTAGCCACAGGAGTCTTAGTAATATGTATTGGAAGAGCAACTAAAGTAAGTGATTACGTACTCTCTTCCGATAAAGAATATATTGCTAAGATAAAGCTTGGACTATTGACTGATTCCTACGACATTAATGGCAATATATTAAAAGAAGAAGATGTATCTTTTAATAGAGATGAAATTGAAATTGTTTTAAATAGTTTTATCGGAGAACAGATGCAGACTCCGCCTATTTACTCTGCAATTAAAATTAATGGTCAAAAATTATATGAATATGCACGATCTGGAAAAGAGATCAATATACCAAAAAGAAAAATATCTATAAATTCGATTGAACTTTTAGATTTTAACGATAAAGATGAAATTACAATTAAAGTTTCAGTATCAAAAGGTACTTATATTAGATCTCTTGCCAATGATATAGGTAAAAAACTTAACACAAACGGAACTATTACTGAGCTAAGAAGAACTAAAACTGGAGATTTTAATATTACAGAAGCAATCGATATGGATAAGTTTAGCGAAATGTCTTTAGAAGAGATAGATAAACATTTGCTTCCAATAGATAAAGCTTTAGATAATCTTAAAAATATAAAAATTAATGCTAATTTTCGTGATAGAATATTAAATGGAGTCTTCTATAAATTAGATGACGAATATAGCGAAAGTGAATATAAAATATATTGTGGCGATGAATTTCTTGGAATTGGAGAAATAAGAAAGATTGATGGAGAATATTTTTTGAAAATGAAAAAACGATTGATAGGGGAATGACGCATGAAGGTAATAGAGATTGATTTAGATTATATTGCTAATGAAGAATCTTTAATAGCTTTAGGAAACTTTGATGGAGTTCATAAAGGGCATATAGAGTTAATAGATACGGCTATAAAAAGAGCAAAAGAACTTAATGTAAAATCTAGTGCACTTATTTTTAAAGAACACACAGATAATCTTGTAAATATAAATAAAAAAGAAATTTTAACAGATAACGATACAAAGTTTGAAATATTTGAAGATTTAGGATTAGATATTATTTATTTAATAGATTTTACGAAAGAATTTATGGCCTATAGTCCTATTAAATTTCTTGATGATTTTTTGTGCAAAAATTTAAATGTAGTAGGTGTTGTGGTCGGTTACGATTATACCTATGGTTACAAAAAAGAAGGCCATGTAGATTTTCTACTTGACAATAAAGATTTATTTAAATCCATTGATGTAATAGCCCCTGTAAAAAATAATCACACAAAAATTTCTTCTTCTTTGATACGCAACCTAATTAAAGATGGCGATATCAAAAAAGCAAATTTCTTATTGACAAGACCATATAAACTTGTTGGAAAGGTTATACACGCTAAGGGCCTTGGCAAAAAAATGGGATTTCCAACAGCGAATTTAGAGCTTGTAGATAATTATGTAATTCCAAAGTTTGGAGTATATGATACTGATATAATAATTGATGGCAAGAGATATAAAGCTTCAACAAGTATAGGTACCAATCCAACTGTTGAAAATGATGGAATTAAAGTTGAGGCTCACATACTTGACTTTGATGAAGATATATATGGAAAGACAGTTCAATTAGAAGTTCTAGATTTCTTAAGACCAGAAATTAAGTTTGATAATATTAAAGATCTTTTTGAGCAAATATCTAAGGATGTAGAGGTAACTAGAGCAAGATAATCTTTACATTTCAAGCACTTTATGATATTATGTTAAAGGTAAAATACCTATTCATGGTTTGACGATCCTCTGACGCTTACTATGATTAGGCTTATAAAATTTAAGGAGGAAAAATATGTTAGAAAAAAACATTAAACAAGTAATTATCGAAGAGTTTCAAACACACGAAGGAGATACAGGTTCTCCAGAAGTTCAAATTGCAATCTTAACTAGAAGAATTAACGATTTAAACGAACACTTAAGAACACACAAGAAAGACAACGCATCTAGAAGAGGTCTTCTAAAGATGGTTGGTCAAAGAAGAAACTTGTTAAGATATTTAAAAAACACTGATATAGAAAGATATCGTACACTTATTAAAAAACTACAAATTAGAGGATAATAGGAGCGGTAAATCCGCTCTTTCTTTTTAAAAGGAGGAAATAATGGAAAAAGTTTTTACTATGCAGCTTGCTGGTTCTGAATTAAAAGTTACTATCGGAAAAGTTGCAGAACAAGCCAATGGAGCTTGCATGGTTCAATATGGAGAAACATTGGTACTAGTAACTGCGACTGCATCTTCCAAACCAAGAGATGGCATAGACTTTTTTCCTTTGAGCGTTGACTATGAGGAAAAAATGTATGCTGTTGGTAAGATTCCTGGAGGATTTATAAAAAGAGAAGGCAAGGCTAGTGAAAAAGCTACCCTTTCTGCAAGATTAATTGACAGACCTCTAAGACCTCTATTCCCAGAAGGATACAGAAACGATGTTCAAGTTGTAGCTACAATACTAAGCGTTGAGCAAGATCATTTACCAGAAATTGTTGCAATGATTGGATCATCAATCGCACTATCTATTTCAGATATTCCTTTTGACGGACCAACTGGATCTGTTCAAGTTGGAATGATTGATGGCAAGTATGTAATTAATCCAAACGAAGAACAAAGAGAAATTTCAGATATTAACCTAATGCTTGCTGGAACTAAGTCAGCTATCATGATGGTTGAATCTGGATCTAACGAAGTTACTGAAGACGAAATGTTAGGTGCAATTTTCGAAGGACATGAAGTCATTAAAGAAATTTGTGAATTCGTCGAAGAAATTACAAGAGAAGTTGGAAAAGAAAAATCAGAATATGAAGTATTCGTACCTAATGAAGAAATAGTTTCATTAGTTGAAGATTATGGGAAAGACAACCTTGTTAATGCAATAAGACAAAAGGATAAGACAGTTAGAGAAAAATTAACTGAAGAAGCTAAAGACGACATAAGAGAACACTTCGAAGATAAGGCCGAAGAATTTGGAAAAGATATTGAGGCTGCAATTGAAAAAATTGAAGTAGAAGAAGTTAGAAGAAGAATAATAGAGGAAGAAGTAAGGCCTGATGATAGAGGACTCGATGAAATAAGACCTTTATCTTCAGAAGTGGGACTACTTCCTAGAACTCATGGTTCTGGACTATTTACAAGAGGACAAACTCAAGTTCTTTCAGTTACAACTTTAGGTTCACTTGCAGAAGAACAAACTATTGATGGTTTGGGCGACGATAAACCGAAGAGATATATTCACCACTATAACTTCCCAGGATTCTGTGTTGGTGATGTAAAACCATTCCGTTCACCAGGTAGAAGAGAAATAGGTCATGGTGCTTTAGCTGAAAGAGCATTACTTCCAGTTATACCAAGTGTAGAAGAATTCCCTTACACAATAAGAGTGGTTTCAGAAGTACTATCTTCTAATGGTTCTTCTTCACAAGCATCAATCTGTGGTTCAACTCTATCTCTAATGGACGCTGGAGTGCCTATAAAAGCACCAGTTGCTGGTATTGCAATGGGTCTTATTGAAGAGGATGGCATTACAAAGATACTTACAGATATTCAAGGACTTGAAGACCATTTTGGAGATATGGACTTTAAAGTTGCTGGAACTAAAAAAGGTATAACTGCACTTCAAATGGATATAAAAGTTGAAGGAATCAAGAAAGAAATATTAGAAGTTGCATTAGAAAAAGCAAAAGTTGCTAGAATGACAATTCTTGAAAACATTCATAATACTATTGAAAAACCGCGTGAAAAACTTTCTAAATATGCACCAATTATTCACATTATAAAAATTGATCCAGAAAAAATTGGAGAGGTTATTGGGCCTGGCGGAAAGGTTATAAATAAAATCATAGAACAAACTGAAGTTAAAATCGATATTGATGACGACGGTAAAGTATCAATACTTTCTAACGATGACAACAAAGCAAGACAAGCAATTGAAATGATTGAATCTATTGTAAAAGAAGTTGAAGTTGGCGATATATACCTTGGAAAAGTTAAAAAGATAGTTAAGTTTGGAGCTTTTGTTGAGCTTAAAAAAGGCACAGAAGGCTTACTTCATATTTCAGAAATTGCACATGAAAGAACTAGAGAGGTTTCCGATGTTCTAAAAGTTGGCGATAGCGTAAAAGTTAAAGTTATTGACATTGATGAGGAAAACGGAAAAATATCTCTTTCAAGAAAATGTCTGTTAGAAAAAGAAGATAACAAAGAAAAATAATTATAAATTAATCGCATTAATGTTTCTTTTAATGCGATTTTTTTACATTAAATACGGAGGAATAAATGAAAGTTAAAATTATTAATAAAAGCAAGCACGAAATGCCAGAATATAAGACAAAAGGTGCTTCTGGTATAGACATAAGGGCAAATTTAGAAAGTGACATAGTCCTAAAACCTCTTGAAAGAATTTTAGTACCAACAGGACTTTTTTTAGAAATGGAAGAAGGATACGAGGCACAAGTAAGAGCCAGATCTGGACTTGCAATAAAAAAAGGTATAAGTCTTGTTAATGGTATTGGTACCATTGATTCTGATTACAGAGGAGAAGTTAAAGTTATTATTATTAACCTAAGTAATGAAGAAGTTACCATAAAAGATGGAGAGAGAATTGCACAAATTGTGTTCATGAAAATTGAAGTTCCACAAATTATTGAAACTCAAAATATTTCTGAAACAGAGCGTGGAGACGGTGGTTTTGGACACACTGGACTCTAATGAATATTGTTATAATTTTTTCTTATTGTTATAATATTAGTGAGGTGCTAATTGTTGAGTAAGAAAAGAAAAACTAAAAAAAGCAATAAAAAATTTAATATATTTAGCAAGAATAATAAGAATAAAAAATCAAACACGGGTAAAAGCCAAGCTGCAATTTCTTCAGACAAAGAAATGACAGGCCTTTTTTTAATGATTATAGGAATTATTTCTTTTATATCTATTTTTAGTCAGAAAATGGGATTAGTGGGTAATGTAATATACAAATTATTTTCAATAATCGCTGGTTCTGCTAATTTTATGATTCCTGTTCTTATTATTTTTTGGGGAATTTTATATAATTTACCACCAACTAAATTTAACATGAAGAGATACATAATTTCATCTTCTGTTATACTTTTGTGCATATTAATTATTTTAGATGGTTCAAAAGAACTTGATATGACTCTTATAGATAGAATCAATAAATCTGCTGAATATCTCGATATCACACGAAGCGGAGGAGTATTTGGGGCTATCTTTGGATTCTTCTCTTATAAACTATTTGGGTCTGTGGGCACATATATTGTTGTCACATGTATAATTTTATTTTCAATATACATGATGTTAAAACCAAATGTTGATCAAATTCTTATTTTATTTGAGGATGTTGGAGAATATATAGAATCTAAAAAAGATAAAATCAAAGAAAGAAAAGACAGAAAAGAAGAAAAATCTAAAGAAGTTACAAAAATAGATAAAGAAGTAGACGAAGATCTGTTTATTAATTCTGCGGGATCTACTGACAATGTAGTCGTAAAAGATTACAAAAATGAAAATCTTGAAAGTTCCGATAGTGATGAAGAGTCCAAAATAGAAAAGATTTCAAAATCTGAAAATTCTAAAGATAAATCAAAGGATGAATTAGAAGATGATTTAGATTTCGAAGATACAATAAAGAGTGATATAGAAAATCACGAAGAAGCAACTGAATATACATTCCCAGATATTGCGCTACTAAATCATAATGATGTAAAGAAAAGTTTCTCTAAAGATGTCATATTAAATAATGGCAAAATTATTGAGTCAACAATGGCAAATTTTGGCATTGATTCAAAAATCGTTGCAATAAATAGAGGACCAGTAATTACATCTTATGAATTAAAACCAGCGCCTGGTGTTAAATTATCTAAAATCGTAAGCTTAAGTGACAATATTTCAATGGCACTTTCAAGCTCAGATTTAAGAATAGAAGCACCAATTCCAGGAAAAAATGTTGTTGGAATAGAAGTTCCAAATAAATCTAAGGACACAGTTGGATTAAGAGAAATTATTGAATCACGTGAATTTAAAGATTTGGATTCAAAGTTGCCACTAGCTCTTGGAAAGGATGTTGAGGGAAATATTATCGTATCTTCATTAGAAGATATGCCTCATCTTTTAATAGCTGGTGCAACAGGTTCTGGTAAATCTGTATGCATAAATTCAATAATTACAAGTATAATTTATAAATCATCACCTGCTGATGTAAAACTTATGCTTATTGATCCAAAAATTGTTGAACTTAGTGTATATAATGGAATACCTCATCTATTAATTGACGTCGTTACGAATCCAAAAAAGGCAGCCTTTGCACTTAATTGGGCTGTTGATGAGATGGAAAAAAGATACGAAGCCTTTGCTAAGTATTCTGTAAGGGACTTAAAAGGTTTTAATGAGAAGATGATTAAATTAGAAAAACCTGAGGAAAAAATGCCACAAATTCTTATTATTGTTGACGAGTTGGCAGACCTTATGATGGTTGCTTCAAAAGAGATAGAAGAATATATTGCGCGCCTTGCTCAAAAAGCAAGAGCTGCAGGCATGCATTTAATACTTGCAACTCAGCGTCCATCAGTTGATGTCATCACTGGAACTATTAAGGCAAATATTCCTTCAAGAATTGCATTTTCTGTAAGTTCTTCTATAGATTCAAGAACTATTCTAGATATCGGTGGTGCAGAAAAACTCCTTGGCAAGGGAGATATGTTGTTTTATCCTGTAAAATATCCTAAACCAAAGAGAATTCAGGGAACAATGATTACTGATGATGAAGTTGAAAGAGTTGTAAACTTCGTAAAAATGAACAATAGTATCAACAATAAAATAGAGTCAAAAATCGAAAAAGCAATTGAAGATAAGAAGACGAATATGTCATCCGAGACTGATGAGTTATTTAAAGACGCAGTTAATTTAGTACTTGAAGATGAGCAAGCTTCTATTTCATATCTTCAAAGAAAGCTTAGAATAGGATATTCTAGAGCTGGTAGAATTGTCGATCAAATGGAAGAAGTTGGTATAATTGGACCTCATGAAGGATCAAAACCGCGTAAACTACTGATGACGAGGGAAGAAGTTCAAAAACTATTGGAGGAAAAAGATGAATAAAATTCATATCGTGACACTTGGTTGTTCCAAAAATGAAGTAGATACTTCTGTTATGGAATCAATTTTAGATAAAGATAAATATAGTGTGACTCATGATGCTAGTGAAGCTGATGTAATAATAGTTAATACTTGTGGCTTTATAGATGCCGCTAAGGAAGAGTCTATTGATACAATTCTTGAGTCAGTTGAATATAAGACAAAGGGAAATTGCAAAAAAGTATTGCTGGCTGGCTGTTTGGCACAAAGATATCCTGAAGAGTTAATAAAAGAGATCCCAGAAGTTGATGGAATTTTAGGTACAGGAAATATTGGATATATTAATGAACTACTTGATTCCATACTTGACGGCAAGAAAGTTATAAAAACTGATAATTTAAATAGTGATTATCTTGAAGGAGTAAAGAAAAAAGATGTTTCAGTAACTGAGTATGTAAAAATTTCAGAGGGATGTAACAATAACTGTTCCTACTGTATAATTCCAAAGCTTCGAGGTATAAATAGATCTAGAAAAATTGAGGATATTTACGATGAAGTTAATTACTTAGTTGAAAATGGTGCAAAAGAAATTATTCTAATAGCACAAAATACAACTGATTACGGAATCGATTTGTACTCAAAATACTCTTTGGCTAAATTAATTAAAGAATTATCAAAAATAGAAAAACTAAAATGGATTAGAGTTTTGTATTTATATCCTGATCACTTTGATGATGATTTGATTAATGAATTTATAAACAATGAAAAGTTAGTAAAGTACGTTGATATTCCACTTCAACACATCTCTGATAATGTTCTAAAAAATATGAACAGGAAAACTAATAAAGAACAAATAATTAACTTAATCACTACTTTGCGAGAAAAAATTGAAGGTATTATCATTAGAACTACTTTTATTGTAGGTTTTCCTGGTGAAACTCAAGAAGATTTTGATGAACTGCTTAAATTTATTGAGACGTATAAATTTGATAAATTGGGAGTTTTTCCTTATTCTCAGGAAGAAGACACAAAGGCAGCACTTCTTGATGACCAAATCGATGATGAGACAAAAGAAAAAAGAAGAGATGAAATAATGAGCGTACAAAGCGAAATTTCTTCTAGTATTCTATCCGATAAAGTTGGAGAAAAATTAGAAGTCTTAATAGAAGAAAAAACAGATGAAAAATCCTATATGGGAAGAAGTTATATGGATGCTCCAGAAATTGATGGAGTTATATATGTAAATAGCGACTCCGAGTTAAAAATTGGAGATTTTGTCGACGTAGAAGTAATTGATAGTTTAGATTATGATTTGATAGGTGAAAGAATATGAATACTCCAAATAAACTGACACTTATTCGTGTTATTATGGTTCCTATTTTTGTTATATTGATGTATCAAGATTTTAGTTCTGCAAGAATGGTTTCAACAATAGTTTTTGCTGCAGCATCTTTTACAGACTTCTTGGATGGACATATTGCAAGAAAAAATAATCTTGTAACTAATTTTGGTAAATTTGCCGATCCACTTGCAGATAAAATTTTAGTCTGTTCAGCTATGATACTATTAGCTAGCACTAATGAGATTCCTGCATGGATGGTAATTATTATAATTGCAAGAGAATTTGCAATAACAGGCTTTAGAATAATTGCTGCTTCTGAAAATATTACAATAGCAGCAAGTCCACTTGGAAAAATCAAAACAGTGTCTCAACTAATTTCTCTAATATTACTATTAACAAATATTGATGCACTTAGAACGCCTGGTCTTTATATATTTTATTTTGCAACATTCTTTACAGTAGTATCTGGAATAGATTACTTTAAGAAAAATATTAAAGTGCTAGACTTAGAAAATATATAGGTGAAAGATGAAAGCAGCAGTAATTACAGTTGGAACAGAGCTATTAATAGGTTCCATATTAAATACAAATTCAAAATATGTCTCACAGAAGTTAACTGATTTAGGCGTAGATGTTTCAAAACAAGTAACAGTAGACGATAACATGAATGATATAATTGATGAACTTACTTTTATATCTAAAAAATGCGACTTAATTCTTCTAACTGGAGGACTAGGTCCCACTAATGATGATATAACAAGAGAAAGTTTAGCTAAGTTTTTAGGAAGAAAAATATATCTCGATGAAGAAGAAAAACTTCTCTTGGAAGAAAGATATAGAAATAATAAACAAGTAATGCCTGAGAATAATTATAAACAAGTATGCCTAATAGAGGGCTCTAACAAGTTAAAAAACAATTGGGGAGCAGCCCTTGGTGAATGGATTATACAAGATGATGTAACTTATATTGTAATGCCAGGTCCGCCAGGAGAATTTGAACCAATGGTTGATGCATATCTGCCAAAAATCGTTAAGTCAGAAGAGAATATAATCATTAAGTCTCTCGATGTAATAGGACTTGGCGAAGCAAGAGTTGAAAGAATGATTAGAGCACTTAATATAGAAAATGACAATGTATCTATAAATACTTTTGCACATCAAGGTTATACTGAAATTAAAATAATAGGTAAGAGTAATGATTTTAGTTTTGTAAGTAAGAGCATTGAAGTTGTTGAAGAAACCTTGTATTCAGAATTTAGAGATCATATCTATTCTGATAAAAACCTAGAAATTTCAAATGTATTAGTTGAAAAATTAACTCAAAATAATCTTACTATTGCCTTTGCAGAGTCTATTACTGGCGGTAAACTAGCTTCATCTATTACAGATGTTGCTGGTTCATCAAAGGTAATCAGTTCATCTTATGTGACTTATTCAAACGATTCAAAGCACATGAATCTAAATGTAAAAAGAAAAACTTTGGATGAGTATGGTGCAGTAAGTAGACAGACAGCTTATGAAATGGCAAAGGGACTAAAAGAGAAAACAGGTGCAGATATTTGCGTATCTACAACTGGTGAAGCAGGTCCAATACCAGCAGAAAAAGAAGTTGGAACAGTTTATTCTTGTATATATTTTAATGATGATAAATATTTTACTAAAGAATATTTCTTTAACGGTGATAGAGATAAAATTAGAAACCGTACAGTTAATTCAGTATTGTCTCAAATTTTATTTCTAGTAAATAGGAAGGAGTATATGGATGAAAGAAATTAATGGTAAACAAGAGGCACTTAACAATGTTTTAAACCAAATTGAAAAACAGTTTGGCGAAGGTGCTGTAATGCGTCTTGGAGAAGATGCTAAACTTGATATAGATTCGACACCTACAGGTTCGCTTGCACTAGATATTGCACTTGGTATTGGCGGAATACCAAAGGGAAGAATTATAGAGGTATATGGACCAGAATCATCAGGTAAGACAACACTAACTCTTCACATGCTTGCAGAAGTACAAAAACAAGGCGGCACTGGTGCCTTTATTGATGCAGAACACGCCCTAGATCCTGGTTATGCTAAAAAACTTGGAGTTGATATTGAAAACTTAATCATTTCTCAACCTGATACTGGTGAACAAGCTCTTGAAATTACTGAAGCATTAGTTAGATCTAATGCTGTTGATTTAATTATAATTGACTCAGTTGCAGCACTTGTTCCTCGTGCAGAAATCGACGGTGAAATGGGAGCTGCTCAAATAGGTCTTCAAGCTCGTCTAATGTCTCAAGCACTTAGAAAATTAACTGGAGCTATTAATAAGTCCAAAACTTCAGTTGTCTTTATTAATCAACTTAGAGAAAAAGTTGGTGTAATGTTTGGTAATCCAGAGACTACAACTGGTGGTAGAGCTCTAAAATTTTATTCTACAGTTAGATTAGATATTAGGAAAACAGAAAATATCAAAAAAGGCGATGAAATTATCGGAAATAGAGTTAGAGTTAAAGTCGTAAAGAATAAAGTAGCTCCGCCTTTTAAACAAGCTGAATTTGATATTATGTATGGCGAAGGAATATCAAAGGTTGGAAACATACTTGATGTTGCAGCTGATGCTGATATAGTTAAAAAAGCTGGTGCTTGGTACTCATACGGAGATGAACGTCTTGGCCAAGGAAGAGAAAAAGCAAAAGAATTTTTAGAAAATAATCCTGAAATGCTAAGTGAAATTGACCATAAGGTGAGACTACATTATAATTTAATTCAATCTGATGAAGAAGAAACAGAAACAGAAGATAATGAATAATTGGAATGTGATTAAGTGAAAATTTTATATTTTACTGACACTCATATTAGAGGTACTAATCCCAAAAATAGATTAGATAA
>NZ_JBMNPQ010000037.1:0-14571 GCF_050943655.1 Peptoniphilus sp.
TTGGCACTAAGAGCAGTATCAACAACAGACTTTATGACAGCGGACTTCTCAAGAATCCCTTGGGACATATTAGATAAAGTATCAAACAGAATAGTAAACGAAGTGGATCACATAAACAGAATAGTGTATGACATCACAAGTAAACCACCAGCTACAATAGAATGGGAGTAATTCCATCAAATTCATCGAGCGTAGCGAAGACGAATTTGATGGAATTACCCCTGTCAGGGTTCTCAAGTGTTGTAGCGACCAAAGGGAGCTAACCTTAGCAACCTACGGCGAAAGATAAGCTTAGCCACAAAGTATTTAAAAATTTTAAAAATATAAAGAGTGGATTGCATCCAGCAGCTTAAACTGAACATGCATCCACTCTTTTTATTCTTTAACAAAAACAAACTTCCCCTCTTCCGACAAGTCTTCTCTATACTCAAACCCGTCTAAATTAAATTTTTTTGTGCCTTCGACATCTACAACTTTATTCACGCACAAAAATCTTAACATAAGTCCCCTCGCCTTTTTTGATATTGTTGAGTGACTCTTTAGTTTTCCGCCTTTGTTTTCAAAGAATTCGTAGTCTATTATTTTAAATTTATCTCTATCTAATAAGTCCGAAAATTCTTTTGATGCTATATTTATTATTTCCTCTCCATCCTCAAAGGAATTATTAAATTCATCCTTCCAAAATTTCTTTAAGCTTTCTCCATTTATTTTTAATTTTGTATTGAAATCTAGCCTATATGGTCTTATTAATCTCTCTGGTGAAACCGGTCCATAAAATGCAGAGAGTATTTTTAATCTATTCTCTAAATATTTTCTATCGTCCTCTGTTAAACTTGTGGCGTCAAATGTTCTAAAAGATAGACCGCTATACATTTCTATAGATCTGTAGCTTTCTTTTTTGTCAAAGTTTTCTATAAAATCTTCTACTTCTTCTAAAACTTTATCCGATACTTTGTATAGTTTCTTGAGTTCATCAGAATTTAATTTTTTAAGCTCTTCTATTATCCTTTTAGTTTTTTCAGAATATTTTGCTTCTTCACAAACTGGATTTTCAAAAGTCATTTCCTTACTCGGCGAGAATATAATCTTCATATCTACCTCCAAAATTATTATAACAATTAATCAATATTTTCTAAAATATATTTGGTTGGGAAAGATTAAATAATTTCTAATGCGTATTTGCAGGAATTTGGCATAAATTAAAATGCGTATTTGCAAGAAATCGTCATATTTTAAAGTGCGTATTTGTGGTAAACCAGTAGTTATAAGTATTTGCACTCATTAATACTACAGATTTGGGTATAAATATAAAATAAATCAATAAGAGAATGAATCAAAATTTTATAATTAAAATATAATCATCAATGAAGGAGTTTTTATGAAAGTTGTAGATTTTAATAAAGATTATGATAAAGGAAAAGTTTTTTTATTTTTTGAAGGCGATGACTGTGGACTCTGTCAAGGCATGAAGATGAAAAGTCTCGAGGAGCTTAAAGACGTAGAAGGTGAATTTATGTCAGTTAAATTATCTGATCACCCTAAACTTCGCGGAGAGTTTCAAGTTTTCTCCTTCCCCACTCTACTTTATTTAAGAGATGGAGTCGAAGTCGAAAGAATGGCGGGATTTTTTGATTTTGAAAAATTCTTAAGAGCAATAAGTTCATGATTAATTATATTTAAATAAGAGAGATTCTAAAGCGCCACTGCTCTAGAATCTTTTTTAATGCATAAATTAATGGCTCTTTAAGAAACTAAAAAAGAAACCAACATTAGCTGGTTTCTCATTAATAATTCATTAATAATTATGCGCCCTTGACTTCAGGATTATTTCCCTTTCCAGGTACTTTTTTAAATATTCCTGTAACCATAAGTGCAATTGCTCCATCGCTTGTTACGTTACAAGCTGTTCCAAAGCTATCTTGAAGTGCAAAGATTGAAAGCATAAGCGCTGTTCCTGTGTCGTTAAATCCAAGGACTGATGTAATTAGTCCAAGAGATGCTACAACAGTTCCTCCAGGCACGCCAGGTGCTGCGATTGCAAAAATTCCAAGTAGGAATATAAATACAATCATGTTTGATGTTTCAGGAAGTTTGCCTGTCAAAATTTGTGATACAGTCATTACGAAGAAGACTTCTGTAAGTACAGATCCACAAAGGTGAGTGTTTGAGCAAAGTGGAATTGCAAAGTCACGAATCTTTGGATCAAGAGTTGTTGACTTTCTTGCACATCTTAGTGCCACTGGAAGTGTAGCTGCAGATGACATTGTTCCAACTGCTGTAAGGTAAGCTGGAACATAATGCTTAAATACTTCTTTAGGATTTGTTTTAGAAATTGCACCGGCAATTGAATACATAAGAGTCATCCAGATGAAGTGTCCCACTATTACGATTAAGATTATCTTTAAGAATACTGGAAGTTCGCTAATGATTGTTCCTTCATAAGATAAAACTGCAAAAGTTGTTGCAATGTAGACTGGAAGTATTTTTATAACTACATTGTTTACAATTGATAGTACAATTTTATTTAGTTCAAGAAGCAAATTTTCCCAAGTGGCAGAATTTGTCATGATAACGGCGATTCCAAATAATATAGATGTTATAAGTGCTGTCATAACAGGCATAATAGGATCAATTGATAATTTAAAAATTGATTCTGGAATCATGTTGCCAGCTCCAACTTGAGATGCAATGTTTAGTTTTGGAATTATTACTCTTCCTGCTAAGAAGCTCATTGTAGCTGCACCAACTGATGATGCGTAACAGATTGCAAGAGTGACACTCAAAATTTTCCCTGCACTCTCCTTTAATGAAACAATGGCAGGAGTTATAAAACCTAAGATGATTAGTGGAACTATGTAACCAATTAAATCTCCCAAAACTCTTTTAATTGAGTCGATTACAACTATAACGCCCTCGCTACAGATGCTTCCCACAAAAATTCCAATAATAATTCCAAGCAAGAGCTTGAATACTAAAGAATTAAAAAAGCTATTTTTCTTCATTTTCTCCTCCTTTTGAAATAATAAAAAAACTATACTTTTTCTTATTATTTTACCATTGTATAGTCATAAAATCATCATAAGTTGTAAAAATATTTTACTTTAAAGTGGGAAATTTTGATTTTTTCTAAAACATTTCTTGTAATTTTGTTTTTTGAACATTGTTCACTTGTACAATGCTTAAGGTACTGAGTTTGGAGCGTTAAAGAGTGCTTTATCCTGTGTAAATTTTATTAAATACAAAATTCTTATATTGTATTTCTCCTAACATATTGAAAATAATCCAAAATAAATTAAACTTTTATGAATAAAATACATTTTATCGGATATACATTTTATCGGATATACATTGAATATAAGATGATAACACTATTATGAATTAGATACTCAAAAAGGGGGAATGAGATTGAAAAAATGGCAAAAATGGATTAATGTTATTTTTGCTATTGCCCTATTACTCGCCATTTTCTGTTCATACTTTATGATTTATGATTATGGCAAAGTTACAACAGTTTTAAACAATTACCAAACTAAAACATGGTTTTTCTATTGTTTCACAATTGTATCGATTTTGGGTGCACTATTTGCTTTAGTAATTCTAATTAGGGCTATCGCTCTTCCTACAATTAATAATTATGTAATTGATAAGGACAAATCTGGTGAGATGCTAATTACATCAAGAGCTATTGAAAACAATGTGCTTGACACAGTCAACAAGTATCCAGAGATTAGAGACTCTAAAGCGAATGTGAAAGTTAAAAACGGCAAAAACAATGAAATATCTGCACAAGTTCTTTGTGGGGTATATGAAGGCGAAGATTTGAATTCACTTGGAAATGCAATTAAAGAAGATGTTACGAAAGAATTGGAAGTATTTACTGGTTACCCAGTAGATAGAGTTGACGTTAAGTTTTATGACATTAAGAAGGATTCCAATAAGAGAGTAGTATAGGAGGCTCATATGCTTAATAATTATGGAGGTTTTCCGGATTATCAAGATAATTATGAGAACCCAAATGACGAGAAATCCAATGAAAAAATAGTTGTAATTGAGAAAGAAAGAGAAAAAGACAAAGAAGTTTCAATTTTTAGAAACAAATTTGACAATTTCACTAAATTACACTGGAACGAGTTTAAATATACACTCGTTGCCCTGGTAATCGCAATACTACTTTTATCAATTGGTTTTTTCAGAACACTTTTAATTGTCATCTTGTATCTCATTGGAAATTTATATGGAAGATACAAAGATGGTGATCCGAGAACTTTATTCATGTTAGAAAGATTTTTTAAGAGATATTAAAAGAATTTAAGGAGATGTATTATGGCTAACGAAGCAAAATATAACGAAATAGCAGGTATTAACAAGAAAGAACAAGAACAAAAAGAAAACAAACAAAAAAGAGAAGAATTTGTAGACAACATTAAAGATAACTTTGATGATGCAAAAGAAGAAGCAAAACAACACGAATCAAAATTAACATTTGAAGATTCAGTTATCGAAAAAATTGCTGCAATTGCTTGTAACGAAGTATCTGGAGTACTAGATATGAAGGGCGGTTTCTTCTCAGGAATTTCTGAACAATTCGGTGGCTACAGCTTGACAAAAGGTATTTCAGCTGAAGTTGGAGAAAAAGAAGCAGCACTTGATGTATCTATCATCCTTGAATATGGATACTCTGCTCCAAAAGTTTTTGAAGAACTAAAGAGAAACATTGCACAATCAGTTGGACAAATGACTGGACTTAAAGTTGTTGAAGTTAATGTTCGCGTTGACGATGTAATGACTAAAAAAGAATTTGAACTTAAAAAACGTAAATCAAGAGGTCAACAAGAAGATTATGACCAAGGATCTTCTTTAAGATAATAGATTTAAAAGCTGCTGGGTGATCCCGGCAGTTTTTTTATGCCTTAATTTCCTATTATAGGTGTATAATTAATATAATAATGGAGGTGAATTATGAATTTACTTTATCTTTCAAATTTTCTACTTAACTTAGAAGACCATAATAATGAAAATAAAATAGAAGTATCTGATGTATTTCTAGAAAAGTTAAAAGAACTTCGCGATATAAAAGCTTCAATATCTCACTTAATTACTGAGCGCGACGAACTAAAATATGTAATTTGTCAAAATATAGAGACAGAATACTGGCTGATATTTGGCGAACTTGAAAAGGAAGTCTACGAAAAATCCACTGAAGTTTTGCGCCTCAAAAGAAAAATTGACCTCGTGCAGTCCTACAAAAATCGCGATGAGGATATCAACATAGAAGAAATTGAAAAAATTCTAGATAAAGAATTTGTCGAATATCAGAAAAAACTTGAAGAATACTTACAAAACATAAAACTTGCAAAAGAATACTCATCTCTTGAAGCACTCTCAAAAGAAGACGCCAAGAAATTAAAGGCTCTCTATCTAAAAATAGTAAAACTCTTGCACCCAGATATCTGCAAAAACTTCACAGAGTCTGACAAGTTTTTATTCCAAAAGGCTCTTGATGCATATAAAAATGGCGACCTCGATACAATGATTCTAATCGACTCCCTCATTGACAAAAGAGACAAAGAATATACAAATAAAAATTCTCTAGAGGAGTTGGAGGAAGAAAGACATAAACTCTTATCCATAATCGCAAAAATCGAAATAGAAATTGACGAAATTAAAAATGATGTGCCCTATATTTTAAAATTCATAATAGACTCCGAAGAAAATATAGATTTGAGGCGAAATGACCTACTTGAGGCACTTGCAGATTACAGCGAACGTGAGACAATTTACCGCATAAAACTTAAAGAAATGTTAGGTGATTAGATGAGCGAAATAAAACCAAGTGGAAGCTTCTTCCCCGCATTTAACATAAATCACAAACTTCCAAGTGTCCCCACTCCCTTTGAACGCGATATATTTTTATTTAAAACCCACATCGCAGGCACAACCCATATAGAAAATATTCACGAAATCGAGAAAGACTTGAAAATTGGAGATAGACTAAAGTTTTATCGCGAACCGAAAAATCCATACGACGAGGGAGCAATAGTAATAAAGACTGAGGACAGAGTAAAAATTGGTTATGTTCCACAAAAAGACAACATCGTCTTTGCAAGGCTTATGGATGCAGGAAAGCTCCTATTTGGAAAAATCAAGACGAAGGAGATTGTTGGCGATTGGGTAAAAATTGAGATAGAAATATTTCTTCACGAATAAATGAAATTTTGAAAAAGCGTAAATATCTGATAATATCAATATAGAGGTGATTTTAATGAAAGACTTACTAACGACTCTGGAAAACAGAAGGACGATAAGAGAATTTACAGACGAGAGAATCGACGAAAAAACTATACAAACAATTTTAGACGCATTGATGCACAGCCCAACTTCCAACGGACTACAACAAGCAAGTATAATCAGAATCACTGACGAAGAAAAGAAAAAACAAATCGCAGAAGTCGGCAATCAAGAATATATCGCAAGAGTTCCAGAACTATTTATATTTATCGCAGACCACTATAGAAACTTCCGCCTAATCCGTGACTTTGGCAGAAATTACGACACAACATCAAATGTAGATATATTTGTACAGGGACTTAACGATGCAGTGATACTTGCAACTAATATGGTATCCATCGTCGAATCAATGGACCTTGGCGCATTCTTTATCGGATCAATAATGAATGACACAGAAAAAATGATAGAGATACTAGATCTTCCAAAACTAACTTTCCCAGTAGTAGGAGTTGGATTTGGACATCCAAACCAAAGTCCACAGATGAAACCAAAAATGCCAAAAGAGCTTAGAGTCTTTGAAAATACCTACACCCACTTCGAAGACTACAAAGAAACATTCCACGACTACGACGAAGAGATGACGACTTACTACGACCTTCGCGATGCAAATAGACGTGTGGACTCTTTCTCTGACCAAGTTTACAAAAAAACTCTTAACTCTCTTGAAAAACGCAACAAATTCTTGGAAGTTGCGCGCAAAAATAGTTATAAATTATAAAGATAACTCCTGGTAAATCCAGGAGTTTTTCATTTAAATTCTAAATTTTTGCAATCCCAATCTACATACACTCATCAAAAAATTTTACCAAGTCATAAAACACTTTATCCCTATCCTTTTCGTGAATAATCTCATGCTTCATGTCCTTATAAATAATCTTTTTAATATTTTTGTACCCAATTCTTTTCATCGCCCTTATCGTCCTGTTAAGCTTTTTCTCATATCCAGCATAATGATCATTATCTCCCGCGATAACTAAAATTCTAAGGCCCGGGTTTTTTAGCTTGAATCTACTTTTCTTGTGCATGTCCTTATTTGCATCAATTACAGAAGCATATCCCCTGTTTAAAAAATAAGACGGCATGAGGTCATCCTTCTTTATGTCATAAAGATTTTTCTCATCATAACTCGAGTAGGATAGGCTTCTTTTCTTATCGTGATACAAAAATCTAAAAATAAGAGCAACGCGCCTCTCCCCAAAATAAAAATTAATAATATTTACTAGAAACTTTACTGGATAAGATAGAGGATTAAAATAAGGCGGACCGCTCATTACGAGCTTATCTATTTTATCGTCAAAATCTTGCAAAAAAATTCTCGCAAAAATTGAACCAAGAGAATGAGAAAATATGTAGATCTCTTTTCCGGGATATTTATTTCTAAGATACTCATTAATTAAAAAATTATCCATAACAACTTCATTATAATTCTTAAAATATCCAAGGGGATAATCACAAGAAGTGCTCTTGCCGTGGCCCCTGTTATCAGAAATAAAACAGCTGTATCCACTCTTTAAAAGATAATTAATCATCTCTATGTATCTCTCTTTGTGCTCAAGTGCACCGTGAATAATTTGAACAATTGCCTTCGGTTCCTCCGCTTCATATAAATTGCAGTCAAGAGTAAAATTATCAAAGGACTTAAAGCTCACATGAATAAAACCATCACGCACATCTTCTGTCGCATCAAAACTAAAACTCTTAAAATCAGAAAAATTTAGATTCTCCTTCTTCTTTATCGCATAAAAAAACTGTGGAATAAAAATTAAAATAATAAAAATAAAAATCGCCATAAAAACTCCAAAAGTAAAATACAAAAATATTATAACATTTGGTGTGATTAAAAGACATTAACAGGAAAAAAAATAAAAGACAGGATCTTACCTGTCTTCTAATCTTTATTTATTTTTATAGTCTTTCTTCTATTTCGTCTAAGATTTTTAATAGCTTAGGTAGTATTTCTTCCAATACTCCATCTTCCATTGGGTTTTTGATGTTTCCTGCTTCCATGATTCCAAAGAAGGATTTTAGACCGCCGACCTTACATATTTCTAAATAGTCTTCGAAAGCTTTTTGTCTATCTTCTCTTGATTTTAATAAAAATTCAAAGGCGCACACTTGTGCAAGTGTGTAATCTATATAGTAGAATGGTTCGTTAAATACGTGACCTTGTCTATACCACCATGTTCCTTTTTCTAAAAATTCGTTGTCGTAATCAAGGTTTGGTCTATACATTTTTTCGATTTCGTGATACTTCGCCTTTCTATCTTCTGGTGTTGCATCAGGATTTTCGTAGACATAGTGTTGGAAGTGGTCGATTGTCACTCCATAAGGTATGAAGTTAATGGCTCCAGATAGGTGAGAAAATTTGAATTTGTCTGTTTCATCTTCGAAGAAGAGCTCCATCCATGGCCATGTTAAAAATTCCATGCTCATTGAGTGAATTTCGCAGGCTTCGTATGTTGGCCAGATGTATTCAAATATTCTGCCATCCATTGATGTGAATGCTTGGAAAGCGTGTCCCGCTTCGTGTGTCATTACTTCCACATCATGTGTTGTGCCATTAAAGTTTGCAAAGATAAATGGTGAGTTGTAATCTTCAATTGTTGTGCAATATCCTCCAGATTCTTTTCCCTTTTTGCTCTCAAGGTCGAATAGATCTCTGTCGTACATGAAGTTAAAAAATTCTCCAGTTTGTGGTGATAATTCTCCATACATCTTCTTTGCGTTTTCTACTAAGAAGTCGCGACCTCCGTGAGGTTTTGCGTTGCCGTCTGTGAAAATTATATTTGTGTCGTATGCCTTCATGTCATCTATTCCAATTCTCTTTGACTGTTTTTCTAATAGTTTTAGATAAACTGGTGTTACATATTTTTTTACATACTCTCTATATTTTGCCACATCGTTTTTGTCGTAGTCAGTTCTCATTAGAGCTTTGTATTGGTAATCTATATATGAGTCGAATCCAAGCACATGTGCCATTTCTGTTCTTACATGAACCATCTCGTCATAAATTTTATCTATTTCTTCTTCATGTTCTTCAAAGAACTCTGCAATTTTTTCTGTTGCAGCTTTTCTTACACCCCTATCTATAGATTGTGTGTAAGGAGCCATTTGTGGAAGTGTCAAAGTCTTGCCATCAAATTCTATTTGACATGATGCGATTATTTTGTTGTACTTTGTAATCAGTTGGTTTTCTTTTTGTTTATAAGGCACGGCTTCGTCTTTAAATATCAATTTGCATTTTATAAGGTCAAATAAATGTGTACCGAACTCTTCTATTAATTCGTCCTTAAATTTCGATTTGTCCACTGCTTCATACATTTTTGTTTCCAAAACTGCATAGTGCGGAGAGTATTCGTCGAGGAAGTCCTGTTCTTTTTTGTAAAATTCGTCGTTCGTGTCAATAGTGTGACGAATGTAGGCAAGATTCATGTTAGTGCTAAGAGTTTTTTTGAAGGCGTCCATCTCTTTTATTATTTCAATTTCTTCTTTTGCACTTTTAGAGTTACTGAATCTTTTAATCATGTTATTAACTTTAATTTTATCTTCTTCGTAATTTGGTCTTTCGTATTTGTAGTCTTTAAATTTCATAACGTCACCTCTTAATTATTTTATCACAATCTGCTGTTATTATTACCCAGACACAATTACAAAAATCAGAAGTCTCTTTTTTGCTATAAAAAAAGTGTACCGGCCTAACCGATACACTTAATAAAATTATTATAAAAGAATTCCGCCAACTGCTACGAATAGTGGTGCAAATACAAGTGATACAACAGTTATTAGTTTTACTAATATGTTTAGGGAAGGTCCTGATGTATCTTTGAATGGGTCACCAACAGTATCTCCAGTTACAGCTGCCTTGTGAGCTTCTGAACCTTTTCCACCGTGGTTTCCTGATTCGATGTATTTTTTAGCATTGTCCCATGCTCCACCAGCATTTGACATAAAGATTGCCATTAGTACACCTGTTACAAGTGCTCCAGCTTGAAGTCCGCCAAGAGCTTCTGTTCCAAGTAAAACTCCAATAAGAATTGGAACTACTACTGCAATAAGTCCTGGGATTACCATTTCTTTAAGAGCTGCTGCTGTAGAAATATCAACGCAAGTTGCATATTCTGGAGTAGCTGTTCCTTCCATGATTCCAGGAATTTCTCTAAATTGTCTTCTAACTTCGTCAATCATTTCTGATGCTGCTTTACCTACAGCTGACATTGTAAGTGCAGAGAATGCAAATGGAAGCATACCTCCGATAAATGTTGCTGCTATTACTTCTGGTTTAGAAATATCTATTCCAGTTAAGCCTGTTGCATTGATATATGATACGAATAGTGCAAGAGCTGTAAGTGCTGCTGATCCAATTGCAAATCCTTTACCAATTGCTGCTGTTGTATTACCTACAGAGTCAAGAGAGTCTGTGATGTTACGAACTTCTTCTGGAAGTTCACACATTTCTGCAATACCACCAGCGTTGTCTGCGATTGGTCCATAAGCGTCTACTGCAATTGTCATACCAGTTGTTGAAAGCATACCAACTGCTGCAAGTGCGATTCCGTAAAGTCCATAAATAGATTCGCTAGATCCGCCTGCTCCAAGGTAAGCTGCAACGATACCAATTGCAATAACAATGATTGGTCCAACTGTTGACATCATACCAACAGAAAGTCCTGAGATAATATTTGTTGAGTGACCTGTTTCAGACTCAAGTGCAATTCTCTTTACTGGTTTATAATCATCAGCTGTATAATATTCTGTAAATTTAGAAATAATAAGTCCTACTACGATACCAATTATAACTGGTGCAAATTGTGTGAAGCTGCCAAACATTTTGTTTGAAAGAATTGCTGCACATACCATTGTAACTCCAGCTGCTACATATTCTCCCATGTTAAGAGCTTTTTGTGGGTTCTTGTCACCTTTAACAAAAAATGCAGCGATAATTGATGCGATAATTCCTACAGTTGAAATAAGTAGACCAAAAACAACTCCATCTTCGCCATAAGCAACTGCTCCAAGTGTAATAACAGAAAGTAGTGCTCCTACGTAAGATTCGAATAAGTCAGCTCCCATTCCTGCAACGTCACCAACGTTATCTCCTACGTTATCTGCAATAACAGCAGGGTTTCTTGGGTCGTCTTCTGGGATTCCAGCTTCTACTTTACCTACAAGGTCAGCTCCAACGTCTGCTGCTTTTGTATAAATTCCGCCACCAACTCTTGCGAAAAGAGCGATAGAAGAAGCTCCAAGTGAAAATCCAGTTATGATTTCAGTATTTCCACCAGTAAAGACATAAGCTAAACTAATTCCGATAATTCCAAGTCCAACTACACACATTCCCATTACTGTTCCGCCTGAGAATGCGATGTCAAGTGCGTCTGCTAAGCCGCCTTTCCATGCAGCGTTAGTTGTTCTAACGTTTGCTTTTGTAGCTACCTTCATTCCAACATAACCTGCAGCTACAGATAAAATTGCTCCAAAAATAAAGCAAATTGCAGTTGGAATTGATTTAAGTCCAATTGCAAGAATAAGTGCAAGTACAATTACAAATACAACAAGAGCTTTGTATTCTCTTGTCAAGAAAGCCATAGCTCCATCAGCTATATGTGATGAAATTTCTTTCATCTTCTCATTGCCAGCGTCTTGTTTTGCTACAAATCTTGCTTTGTAAAAAGCAAATAGTAGTGCCAAGACACCAGCTAATGGAGCTAGATAATACATATTCATTAAAATTTTTCCTCCTTAAATTTTATTTAACTGCTGCCAAAATAATAAGTGCAACTGCAAAAACAATTGAAGTGACAATAACAACTCTGTTTTGAATGTCCTTCTTACTAGAACCTCTGTGAGCTCCCCAAAGACTTGATTCTTCAGAACCTTGAAGTGTTCCAAGTCCTGCTTGTTCAGATTCCATTTGTGCAACTACAGCAATTAATATAATGCTAGCAATAATAATTACAATAGATAGAAAAGTTTGCAAAATTTTTACCTCCCCACATTTTTCTATAACATATAAATTCTACCACAGTAAACTTTCAAATTCAATGAAATATTCATATTGTATGCAAAAATCTGTGCATTTTTGAACATTCTAAAAGGGACTCGTCATTACGATAAGTCCCTAGGTAAATATGCTATTTAATTTAAGCGTCAATATCAGTTGGTATTGGTTGCTTAACTATATATTTGTAATAAATTTTTTCAACTGCCATAGAAATAGCATTGTCGCCAGTTACGTTAGCTGCAGTTCCGAATGAGTCTTGAGTTAGATATAGTGAAATAAGAATTGTAGCTAATGAACTTTCTGGATCTATTCCTACTACTGGCAAGAATGGAAGTGCACTCATTACTGCTCCACCAGGTGCTCCTGGTGCTGCTACCATTGCAACTCCTAGAATCATTATGAATTTAAGGATTAGTCCATAAGAGTGATCCATGTTATACATTGTAAGTAGTGTGTAAACACAAGCTGTTAGAGTAATCATTGAACCTGGAAGGTGAACTGTTGCTCCTAGTGGAATAACGAATTCTCTAATTTGTTTTGATACTCCAATGTTTCTGTTACATTCAACGTTAACTGGAATAGTTGCTGCAGAAGATTGTGTTCCTACTGCTGTTAAATATGCAGGAATAGCAGCCTTCAAGCTCTTGAATGGGTTTCTTCCTGTGTAAGATCCTGCAACGATAAACATAAGTGTTACATAAATTATGTGAAGAGCTATAATGCAGATAAATATCTTCCAGAAGATAGACATAATTGCGAATACTGATCCTGAGTAACTCATGTTACAGAAGTTACCAAAGATGAAGAATGGCAATAGTGGAATAACAAATTTTGCAAGTACAATATTAATAATTTCGTTAAATTCTCCAATTGCTTTGTAGAATATTTCTCCGCTGCCTTTAGCTCTAAGTCCTGAAACAGTAAGTCCAAGCATAAATGCAAGTACAAGTGCTGCTGTTACCTCGATAAATGGATTTAGAGGAATTGTAAATATTGGTGATAATTCTCTAGTTGAAGCTTGTTGAATTTGTTCAGCAAGTTCAGGAGTTATGAAACTAGGGAAAATAGCGTGAGCCATTCCGTAAGATAGTGATCCACCAATTAGTGTAGATAAGTAAGCTATAAGTACAGTTACTCCTAAAAGTTTTCCTGCCCCTTCAGATAGGTCAGCGATACCTTTAGATACGAATGCGATAATCATTAGTGGGATGATGAAGCCTAAGAATGCTCCAAATAGTCCAGATATAGTGATTGCTATTTGAGAAACTACTGCTGGTAAATATTTACCCACTAATATACCAAGAACTATTGCAATAATAAGTTTTGGAATTAGACCAAGTTTTTTCTTTTCAGCCATGATAAGATTAATCCTCCTTAAGATTTAAAAATTCTCTTCTGATTTTTTGACCGGTTTTAGTGCCTGCTAAGCCGCCAAGTCCTGTTTCTCTAATGGATGCGTCAAGTAGTCTTCCTACTTCGCCCATTGCAGATGCTACTTCGTCGAAAGGAACAATAGATATTATTCCTGCCATTGCCATGTCTGCAGATATAAGTGCGTTCATAATTCCTGAAGCATTTCTAAAAGTACATGGATATTCAACTAGTCCTGCAATTGGATCACACGCAAGTCCCATTACATTAATTATTGTGATGCTTGCAGCATTAAGTGCCTCTTCTACAGTTCCGCCCAGCATTTCTACTACAGCAGCTGCAGCCATTGCACTTGCTGAACCACATTCAGCTTGACAACCACCTTCGGCACCAGCAAATGTCGCATATTTACCAATTATTTGCCCTATACCTATAGATGTCAAAAGCCCTTTTATAAGTGTATCATCATCTAAGTCGTATTTTTCCCTCATTGCCATGAGAGCTGCCGGCATTATTCCAGATGAGCCTGCTGTTGGAGCGGCTGCAATTGTACCCATGTTGGCATTTGTCTCAGATGTTGAAAAGGCCATAGCCATAGCTCTTACTAAGAATTTTCCTGTTATCGGTTCTTTTTCTTTTTGATAGTCGAAAAATCTCTTAGCAAAGCCATCAATCATTCTATATTCAGTTTCATATTCTTTTTCTAAAGTATTGTGAGAAGATGCTTTCATTACGTCTAAAACTTTCTGTAATTCGTTAAAAAATTCTTCTTCTGACATTTTAGAGTTCTTTAACTCTTCTCTAAGTACTAAATCATATAAATGGATATTTTCTTCATTACATACATCGATTATTTCTTGAGCTGTATTTAACATTTATACCTCCACATATTTAGCAGATAGATATCTTGG
>NZ_JBMNPQ010000038.1:0-14306 GCF_050943655.1 Peptoniphilus sp.
AAAGGACTAATCTATAGAGGAAACAGAATAATAAATTACTGTCCATCATGCGAGACATCAATTTCTGATGCAGAAGTGGAACACATTGAGCACGACGGATCTATTTGGCATTTTAAATATCCATTTGCAGATAGAGACGGCGGAATAGAAATTGCAACAACTCGTCCTGAGACAATCCCTGGAGACCTTGCAATTGCTGTCAATCCAAATGATGAAAGATACAAGGATTTAGTTGGCGAATATGTAATGATTCCAGTAATGGACAACAAAAAAATTCCAATTATTGCCGACGAATATGTCGACATGGTATTTGGTTCTGGTGCAGTTAAAATCACTCCATCACATGACCCTAACGACTTTGAAGTAGGTTCTCGCCACGGTCTTGGACAATTAATTATAATGGATGGCAAGGGACATCTAAATGAAAACGCAGGTGCTTATGCAGGTCTTGAAAGATTTGAAGCTAGAAAGAAGATTATAAAAGATTTTGAAGACAAAGGATTCTTCCTTGGCAAAAAAGATCACCACAACGCCGTTGGCCACTGCGAAAGATGTGGAACAGTTATTGAGCCGCTTATTTCTAAACAGTGGTTCGTTAAGATGGAACCACTTGCGAGGCCTGCTCTAGAAGAATATAGAAAGGGAAATCTTAGAATTATTCCTGAAAGATTCGGAAAAGTTTATGAAAATTGGCTCGAAAACATTAGAGACTGGAATATTTCAAGACAGCTTTGGTGGGGACACAGACTTCCAGTTTGGTACTCTGATAGTGACGATGAGATAGTAGTTTCAAGAACTGATCCATCAAACACAAAAGGTCACGAAGGTAAAACTTACACGCAAGATGAGGACACACTGGACACTTGGTTTTCATCAGCACTTTGGCCTTTCTCAACAATGGGTTGGCCAGAAGATACACCGGAGCTAAATTATTTCTATCCAACAAATGTACTTGTAACAGGTTACGACATTATTTTCTTCTGGGTAATCAGAATGGTGTTCTCAGCGCTTGAGCAAACTGGCAAGCTTCCATTTAAAGATGTACTTTTAAACGGACTTGTGCGTGATGACCAAGGTCGCAAGATGAGTAAATCTCTTGGAAACGGAATTGATCCCCTTGATATCATTAAAGATTATGGTGCAGATGCGCTTAGATTTACTCTAGTAACTGGTAACACTCCAGGAAACGACATGAGATTCTACACAAAAAGAGTTGAAGCAAATAGAAACTTCGCAAACAAACTTTGGAATGCGACAAGATTTTTGATGATGAACCTACCTGATGAAGATATTGATTCAAACTTTGATGTAGAAAAACTTTCTTATGCAGACAAATGGATAATCTCAAAACTTCAAAAGACTATTAAATCAATTACAGAAAAAATTGACAAATACGAGATTGGACTTGCAGCTGATGACATTTACAGCTTCATTTGGTCTGACTTCTGCGACTGGTACATTGAAATGGTAAAACCAATTCTTTATTCTGACGATAAAGACATGAAGACAAACACAATGAAGGTGCTACTATATGTGCTTGAAAATATTTTGAAACTTCTTCATCCATTTATGCCATACATCACAGAAGAAATTTGGCAAGCTCTTCCAAATAGAAAAGAGGCGCTAATAATTTCTAGTTGGCCAAAATACGAAGAGAAATTCGTGTTCGAAAAAGAAGAAAAAGCAACAGAATATATTGAAAATGCAATTCGTGAAATTAGAAATGCAAGAGCAGAGATGAATATCGAAAACTCTAAAAAATCTAACACAGTTGTAGTTACAAAGGATATCGAGATTAAAGAAATCTTTGAAAATACTAAGGGAATTTTATTAAACCTTGGTTATTCAAACTCAGTTGAAATAATTGACGAAAAAGATAAGAGTGACAGCGACAATATTTCAATTGTTCTAGACAGATCAGAAATTCTTTTGCCGCTTAAAGAACTTGTGGACTTTGAAAAGGAATTAAAGAGACTTCAAAAAGAAAAGAAAGATGCCGAGTCTGAACTTAAGAGGGCAAAAGGCAAACTTTCTAACGAAGGATTTATTTCAAAAGCTCCAGAAAAACTTGTAAACGAGGAAAAAGAAAAAGTAACTAAGTACGAAGAAATTCTAAAGACAATTGATACGCAAATTGCGAAAGTGGAAGAAAATCTATGAATTACGAAGAAGTAATAGAAAACATTGAGTCGAGAATTGGACAGTTTAAGTCCAGCGGCAATGTTAGAATTAGAGAGTTTTTAAAAAGCGTTGGATCACCTGAGAAGAATTTAAAAGTAATTCACGTTGGCGGAACTAACGGCAAGGGTTCAACGGTTAACTTTTTAAAAGACGTGCTTAAAAAAGATTATAGGGTGGGGACATTTGTGTCTCCTCACCTAATAACTTATAGAGACAGAATTAAAATCAACGATGTGGAAATAAGTGAAGATGATTTTGTAAAAATTTCTGAATTTATTTTAGAAAATGAAAAGACAGTTGAAGAAGAACATGGAAGACTTAACCTTTTCGAATTTCTAACTATTATGGCAATAATTTATTTTGAAAAAGAAAAAATAGATATAGCCATAATGGAAGTTGGAATGGGCGGAAGGGCCGACTCCACAAATATTTTCGACAAAGAAAAATTAATTTCTATAATCACATCAATTTCAATGGACCACATGGAATTTTTGGGAGATACAATAGAAAAAATTGCATCAGAAAAAGCTGGCATAATTAACGAGAACGGAATTATTGTTACAAACAATAGAGATCCAAAAGTCTTAAAAGTTTTGCTTGATGAAGCAGAGGAAAAGCAAGCCTCACTTTACTATTCTTATAACTTGGAAAGAGAAATAATAAAATCAGACTTAAGTGGTTCGGAATTTAAATTAAAACTTGACGACTGGGAAGATTTTTCAACAAAACAAATTGGCGAGTATCAAATTGAAAATGCAATTGGTGCAATATATGCCCTTTATCTTTTAAATAAGAAAAATATTTTAAAGGTAGATTTAGAAGATATAAAAGAAGGAATTAAAAATTCTGTGTGGGCAGGAAGAATGGAAATTGTGTCAAAAGATCCGCTAATTATTTTGGACGGAGCACACAATTTTGACGGAATAAAAAAATTAACAGAGTCACTTCAAAATTTTAAATTTAATAAGCTTCACTTAATTATGTCTGTATTATTAGATAAAGAGCACGCGAAGATGCTTGAAGAAATTTCAAAATTTACTGATGAGGTTATTTTTGTGGACTTGCACTACAAGAGAAGCTCAAGCACAGAAGAATTAATTTCAGAGGCGAAGAGTTTTGGACTAAGTGCAAAGGTTATGGAAGTTGAAGATGCACTTTCTTTTTATAAGAAAAATTATGAAAAGGGCGATTTAATTTTAATCACAGGTTCACTTTATTTTGTCAGTGAAGCGCGTTCAAAAATTTTAAATTACGACTATAGCATTTGAGGATGGGAGACCATCCTTATTTTATAATGGAGGTAATATGAGGGCAGTATTTTTTGATTTAGACGACACGATTCTAGATTCGACGCCAATAAGTAACAGCATATTTTTTAAGATTAAAAATCTTGTAGACCCGAGTCTCGATGACATAGAATTTTTAAAAACTTTTAGAACTATTGCAAGAAAAAATCTCTACAAATATGCCGACTATCCAATAAATGACTTGATTGGTCTTGCGCCAGTGGATCTACTAATGGTAAGTGATGATTATGAATTTGCAGACATTCCAAAGTTTAAGCATGAAATTGCAAGAGATTTAAAGGAAGTCTATAAAGTTGATTTTAATGAGGATGAGTTTTATAGAGAAATTTTAAATATGAGGTATGATTATTCAGTTAAAATTCCTGGAATGATGGAGCTCGTAAGAGAACTTAGAAGTGATGGATATTTAACTAGTCTTATAACAAATGGAGCCTCAGAAGTCCAACAGGCAAAGATTGATGCTGCAAGCATTAGAGATGATTTTGATTATATTTTTGTCTCTGGAGAATATATGGTTGGAAAGCCTGATTTAAAATTTTATAAAATAATTTTAGATGAATCTCACGCATCTTCAAAAGACTCCGTAATGGTTGGCGATAATATTAGAAATGACTGCCTGGCAGCTCTTGCAATGGGGATGCATGCCATTCACTTTGGCGAGGAGTCTAGTAATTATGCCATGACAAATGCAAAGAATGCAGAAGAAGCGAGATATGAAATTTATAAATATTTTAATAGTTTATAAAAATTAAATAATTAGATATTTTATAGTATAATATTTTTAATTTATAAAGAGGTGAGAGTGTGAGAAAGAGTTTTCTTCTAGTTCTCGTTCTTTTAGTTTTTGCTGGTGGATTTTTCTACAACAAATCTAATACTAAAAATAATGAGGGACTAACAAAATCAGAGATGGAAGAGCGACTTAATAGAAAGATTTCCAATGAAGAGTGGAAAGAAATGACAAAAGATGGAGAAGTTGAGATGATTGGCGGATCTGATGGTCCAACAGAAATCTATACAGAAACTAAATAATTTTTTTAAAGAGGCTCAGAGAGTCTCTTTTTTATTTTGGGCATAAAAAAAGATCTACCTCTTAAGATAGATCGATTTGGAGGCGACAGCCGGATTTGAACCGGCGGTAAGGGTGTTGCAGACCCGTGCCTTACCACTTGGCTATGTCGCCGTAACAATAATAAGTATAGCATTTATAAATAAAAATTACAAGTAGAATTTACATAGTTTTTAAAATTATATAAATTCCACTTGTTAATTAAATTATTATTATCTTCTCTTCAATCTTGAAACTTTATAAAGAAGTCCTGCAAAGAATCCATTGGCAATGGAAGTTGGCAAGACAATTAGAGTTACCATTGCATAAATTCCATTTGAAAAAATAGAAAGTACATCGGCGATTCCAACAATTCTGCCTAGTATATATACTGAAGTTAAAAAACAAATACCTGATACAAATGTTGAAATTGCAGAAATTATCCCCACATAAATGATATTTTCTTTATTGTGAGCTTTTATAAAATTAAATAAAGCTAAAAATAAAAACCCAGATAAAAATTTATCTATCATTGATGGCAATTGTCCTGCTGGGAAGTTGGTAGTCATGGCCGTAAGTATTCCTGATGCAATTGTGATGCCAAGAACCTGCCTTTTATTTTCAGAAATAGTGATGGCAATAAACATACACGCCAAGAGGAAGTCGGGTTTTATTCCTGCGCTCGGCATTATGATGTGAAGTACAAGTCCAAGAGCCATTAAAACTGATGAAGTTACCATAACTTTTGTGTTTTTCTTAGTGATTACATTATTTCTTTCTTTAGTTCTTCTTACATTTTCTTTCATTTTTATATCTCCTTTAAATAATTTTTAAAAGATATATAGTATCAAGGAATAAAAAAAACCACTTGCTCCCAAAAAGGAGCAAATGGTAAATTCGCGGTGCCATCCTTAATTGCAAGATAACTTGCCTCTTTCAGATACTAACATATCCTATCTCGATAACGGGAGAAAACCGTCTTAGCTACTGTAATTCGCCTCGCATTCATAGACCCATTCGCTATATTTTAATTTCTGGTTTCCACCAAACACCAGATCTCTATAAATTAAATATATAGTTACTACTTTCTAATCAACATTTTATTAACTACAAATTATACTATGTTAAAATTAAATGTCAAGGAGAAAACAATAATTTTATGATTTAGAACAATATTTCATAAAATACAAAAAATTATATTGTATTTAAAATTATTAATTTTGTAAGTTCTAAAATATTTTCAAACAAATAGTTTTTATAGTACAAAATTAAAATTTCGCTGGGGCTTTTGACCTTTGATTTATTTTCTAATCTGCCAAATTTATTTTTTCTGACGAAGTAGCATAGGTAATCCTCATCGTAGGGCAGGTCTTCTGTATTTATTTCAAGTTTAAAGTCACCTTGCGCTATGAGAGTGTAATTTACATTAGTCTCAAATATTTTTTGGGGAAAATTTGTGTCTCCATCAATTATTAAAATATTTTTATTGAGAATTATGTTTTTTATTGAAAAATCAAATTTGTCGACAGAAAAACTCATCTTATCCTCAATAAAATTATCTAATTTTTCGTGCAAAACAAATAAATTTTTCATATTTGAGATGGAGAATTCAATAATTTCATCCAATGATTTTTCATCTCCAAGCAAATAATCTTTGTAAAGTTTTGAAACATCTCTTCCATTAACATTTCCGAGTTTTATATCAAAAAAATTTAGAAGGCTTTTGTTGGAGTATGAATTTAAGTTAAAGAGGTAATTGTAATTTTTGGCAACTTTTTGCAAATCCATAAACTCTTTGTCAAAACTTTTGTCAAAATAAAAATATAATTTCTCATTAATAAATGGCTTGTCAAAGGAGTTGCCGCTTAAAGTAAAGTATACATCGTCCTTTAAATTATTTTTTAAATATTCAATTATCTTCTCTTCGTCTTTTAAATCTTCTGCAACTAGAGTTTTAATAAAATCAGTTTCTCTTTCTATAACCGATAGGGAGATAATAGTGTCATTATTTTTAGAAAGTCCAGTGGTTTCGATTTTTAAATAACTCTTGGGAGATTTTTTACTTAGCTTAGTAATTATTTTTTTCATACAATCACCACAACTATTATATCATTTCATAAGTTTTATTAGTTAAAAATACTTTTCTTACTTATTTAAAGCTTTAAGCTTAATACATCCTATATAAAAACTTTACATTGAATATATAGACTCTTAATATTTTAAAGATATAATTTTTTTATTATATAAGGAGAGGATTTATGGAAATTAATTTAGTAAATATCTCAAAGAGTTTTGGTGATAAAGAGGTAATTCATCCAACAACTTTCAAAATAGATGATGGCAGTTTTACTACACTGCTTGGTCCTTCTGGTTGCGGAAAGACAACTCTACTTAGAATGATTGCTGGTCTAGAGACACCAGATGACGGAGAGATTTGGATTGATGATTGTTGTTATTTTTCTAAAGAAAAGAAAGTAAATCTTCCTCCTGAAAAAAGAAATTTGGCTTTTGTGTTTCAAGATTTTGCTCTTTGGCCTCACATGAGAGTTTTTGAAAATGTGGCTTTTGGACTTCGCGCAACAGGTGATACAGACAATTTAAAAAGTAGAGTAATAGATGCTCTTAAAACTGTTAAGTTAGATGACTTTTTAGACAGATACCCTCACGAGCTTTCGGGAGGACAACAGCAAAGAGTTGCATTTGCAAGGACGATTGTAATAAAGCCCGGTTGCATACTTTTTGACGAACCTCTTTCTGCATTAGATGCCCTACTTAGAGAACAGATGAGACATGAATTAAAAGATATGACATCTTCTCTTGACATAACTTCTGTATTTGTAACTCATGACCAGACAGAAGCAATGAGCATGAGTGATAAGATTGCAGTGCTAAACGGCGGTTATGTAGAACAGTATGACAAACCTGAAGTCATCTATCACAGTCCAAAGTCTGAATTTGTGGCGAGGTTTGTTGGAAAATCTAATTGGATAGATGAAAATAGATTATTTAGACCCACTGATGCGACAAAAACAAAAATAGACGGTGGACTATCATATGAGCTTACTGTACAAAGCGTGCAGTATCTTGGAGATACTTATGAACTCACACTATTATTTGGCGATAAGACTTGGACATTTAATAGCGACAAAAAATATAGTCCAGGCGAAAAGCTAAAAATATTTGTTGATCCAAAGAATATAATATTTGTAGAAAATTAGGGAGGAATTTTTTAAATGAAAAGAAAATTAATTAGTATAACATTGGTAATACTAGCAGTATTTGCCTTAACAAGCTGTGGTAGCAATAAATCCAATGGATCTGAAAATAAAAATGCAAATAAGGTAGAAGAAGATGGAGAAAAACTTTCAGGTAAAGTCACTGTTTATGTGCCTTCTCCAGCAGGTCTTGCAGATAATTTAGCTGAGAGCTTCACAGAAAAAACTGGTGTAGAAGTTGAACAATTCCAAGGAACTACGGGAGAAATTCTTGCTCGTTTGGAAGCAGAAGAGTCTAACCCTGTAGCTGATGTTGTAATTCTTGCTTCTTGGTCAGATGGATTGACACTAAAATCTGATGGAAAACTAGAAAGCTATGAATTAAAAGAAAAAGACAATGTAAATGAAGGATTTATCGACAGCGACAACACATTATTTGGATCAAGTGCCTCTGCTGTTGGAGTTATTTACAACAAAAATTTAGTGCCAGAGCTTGATGCAGACTGGGGCGAACTTGCAGATCCAAAATATAAAGACATGATTGCAATTCCAGATCCAGAAAAATCAGGAGCAGCAAAAGATTTTCTTGCTGGATTTGTTACAGGAACTGATGATGGAGATAAAATTTTAGAAGACTGGGCAAATAACGGACTTGTAATTCCAGGAGCAAACAAGGCAGCTTTAGAAGCAGTTACAACTGGCGAAAAGGCAATTCTTATTGCTGGCGTTGACTACAATGCATATTCATCAATCGACAAGGGAGAGCCTCTAGAAATTTATTATCCTAAATCAGGAACAGTAATTAATCCACGTCCTGCTATGATTTTAAAGACAGCACCAAATATGGAAAACGCAAAAGCTTTTGTAGATTTTTTGTTTAGCGATGAGGCACAAGAATTAGTTGCAGATGCTTACTTGTTGCCAGCATCTAAAAATATCGAATACGATACAAGAAGTAATCTAAAGGACATTCCAGTAGTTCCTACAGATTGGGACAAGATGATGAGCGTTGCCTCTGATACTGCTTCAAGACTTAAAGAACTTTGTAAATAATTTTAAAGAGGGCTTATGAAAAAAACTCTTAAAGAGAATTGGAAGACGGTCTTACTGCTAATTCTTTTAATATTTTTGATTATTTGCCCACTCATATCTATATTTCAAAAAGCGATCATAGTAGATGGCCAGTTTGATTTATATGGGGTTTGGCAAAAAATCACCAGTAAACAAAATCTAAATACAATTTCAAATTCGCTACTACTTGGTCTTGCAGTTGTAATTTGTTCCACAATTATTGCATCTCCGACGGCTTATATTTTGGCGCGCACTGAACTTTCTAAATATAAATTTTTTGATATAGTTTTTATGATTCCGTTTATGACGCCGCCATACATTGCTTCAATGGGTTGGATTCTATTTATGCAAAAGAATGGACTTTTTCAGCAGCTTTTTGCATCAACTGGGAATTTATCTGAAAAGTTTTTTAGTTTTGCAGGATTAGTTTTAGTTATGAGTCTAAATATTTTTCCGTTTCTCATGACTATTTTAAAAAATGCAATTGTAAATATTCCCGCAAGTCTTGAGGAGAGTGCAGCAGTTTTTGGCGCATCTAAATCTGTCAGATTGAGAAAGATTTTTGCGCCGCTTTTAACTGGAAATTTTGCAATTGGAGCGCTTTTAGTATTTGTAAAAACTCTATCTGAATATGGAACTCCATACACTTTGGGGCGTCGAATAGGTTTTTATGTTTTTACAACGGATATCCCCAAGTACTCCACTACTGCTCCCGTTGATTTTGGAACATCAGCGAGCCTATCATCGGTACTAATATTTATTTGTATGTTCATGTGGCTATTACAAAATCACATAACCAACAAGAAGAGCTATAGACTTGTGGGAGGAAAGGGCACAAGGCCTGTCAAAACAAATCTTTCAAACGCGGGAAAAGTATTTGCTTGGATCTGGATTTTTATAGTCATTTTAATAGCAATTGTTGTTCCGTATTTTTCAATCATAACTACTTCAATAATTAAGTTAAGAGGTTATGGACTTGCTGCGGGAAATTTCACCTTTGATCATTACAAAGAATTATTTGAAACTTCAAAGGCGTTAAAGGCCATAAAAAATTCGATGTTTCTAGCCATATCTTCTGCGACAATATGTTCGGTTTTGGGAACTTTTGTAGTAGTTCACGTCAGAAAATCCAAAGGCTTTATCAAAAAAGCTCTAGAAGGCATAAGTTTAATTCCAGAAATGCTTCCAAGCATTGTAATAGTTTTGGGAATAATGCTATTTTGGAATGCAATCTATAAAGTAATACCGCTCTACAATACATTGGGAATAATGATTCTTTCCTATGTGATTTTGTTTCTTCCATTTACAGTTTCCTATGTCACATCTTCGTTTACGCAGATAAATGAAAGTTTGTTGGAAGCGGGAAGAATATTTGGCGCAGATCCTTCCTATGTATTTAGAAAAATAACTCTACCAATGATTTCGAAGGGGATTTTTTCGGGATGGATGATGATTTTTATTATAGCCTTTAGAGAACTTGTAACGGCAAGTTTAATCGCACCACCAAACACTCTTGTCGTTTCGACTTATATCAATAGAGAGTTTGAACAAGGAAGCGTCTCTTTGGGAATGAGCATGGCAGTTATATGTGTTATAATAACCATCTTGGCACTTGTGATATTTAAAACATTTGTAGAAAAAGAGAAGGCGAATTAAGATGAAACTTAGAATTTGTGGCGGAGTGGGAGAACACGGAAGGAACTGTTTTTATGTCGAAACAGAAGATTTGCGCTTTCTCGTCGACTGCGGAATAAAAATATCTGATATAGAAGATCCGTACCCTCACTTAAATGATAGAGAGATAAATAAACTAGACGCAGTCTTTTTAACTCACTCGCATAATGACCACACAGGTGCAATAAATTTTATATGCGATAGAGGGTTTAATGGTGATATAATCGCATCTTTTGAAACTTTGTCGCAAATTCCGTTTCAAATTAAAAATAAGGTTACACTTGAGAGCATAAGTAAAGGCAAGAGAGCTTTTTATAAGAGAGCTGTAATAGATTGGGGACGAACTGGTCACTGCGCGGGAGCAGTTTGGTATAAATTTTATGAAAAGGACAAGTCAATATTATTTTCGGGCGATTATACTGAGAATTCACTAATTTATGAATGCGATTTATTGAGAAACATAAAGGCAGATTTTGCCATAATTGACTCGGCTTATGGAAAAGATGACACTGACATTTACACTTACAGGAGAAATATTGTTGATAAGACAGAAGAATTTTTAAAATCAAAAAATTTAATTGCATTTCCCGTTCCTAAATACGGAAGGGGAATAGAAATATTTAAAATCTTAAGCGACAATTTAAAAGATGTAGATTATTTCGGCGATCAGATATTTTTAAATTCATTAGAGAAATTTAAGAAAGATAAATTTTGGCATAAAAAAATTCAAATAGATAGAGACATAAATCTATATGATGAAAATGAATCTGGCATAGTATTTATTTCAGATGCTCAGCTTAAAAATAAAATTTCGAGAAGAACTGTTGATAAAATTTTAAGCATGAATGGTACCTCCATCTCAACGGGAACAGTTTATGACGGGACCTATGCAGATGAGTTAGTGAAGGAAGGCAAAATGTATAAACTGAGATATCCAGTTCACCAAAATTACGGCGAATATTTAAAAATTTTAAAAGAAAATAACTTTTTAAATTCAATCCCATACCATTCTAAGAATTTAAATGTTAAGAAGAAAGATTATATAATATAAAAAAGTGAGAAGGCAAAAGTCTCCTCACTTTTTATATGACTTAAAAAACTTTTTGTTAAATTTTATAATATTTGTTTTAAAACTTCATCATAGGCTTCGCGCATAATTTTTATTGACTTTCTTGCCTCTTCTTCTGTAAATGTTAGAGGTGGATTAAAATAGAGGATATCTCCAATTGCTCTTAATAGAAGACCTTTCTCCAGTGCCTTTTTATAAATTTGGTATTCAAGTCTTATTTTTGGATCGAATGGTTCTTTAGTTTTTCTATCTTTTACAATTTCAAGGGCGTTTATCAGTCCAATTTGTCTTATCTCACCGATATTTTTTTCATTTTCAAATTCATCGCATATCATTTTATTTAATTTTGGCGCAAATTCATTTGCCTTCTCTAAAGTATTATTTTCTTCTAAGAAGTTTAATACTCCGATTGCGGCGCTTGCTCCAAGAGGGTTTCCGCTATAAGTGTGGGAGTGCATAAAGGCAACGTGAGCGTTGTAATCTCCATAAAAAGCGTCATAGATTTTATCTGTTGTAATAGTTGCAGCCATTGGCATAAATCCACCAGTAAGTCCCTTTGAGATAGTCATTATATCAGGAGTGACTTCTGCGTGTTCCATGGCAAAGAACTTTCCAGTTCTTCCAAAGCCGGTTGCGATTTCATCGCCAATAAGTAGTACGCCATATTCATCGCAAAGCTCTCTTAATATTTTGATGTACTTTGGAGGATAGATTCTCATTCCGGCAGCTCCTTGAAGCACGGGCTCAATTATTATTGCTGCAGTTTCTTTTCCGTATTTTTTAAAATCTTCTTCCACAAAACATCTGCATTCGATATTACAAATTTCTCTATTTTTATTAAATGGACATCTAAAACAATCAGGAGCCTTGACGTGAATCGCATCCATTAGCATTGGTTTATAAATTTTTGAATATAAATCCATTGAACCCACAGATAATGCTCCAATAGTTTCGCCGTGGTAACCGTCTGATAGACACATAAATCTTTTTCTTTTAGAGTCTCCAATTTGTTTGTGATATTGAAATGCCATCTTTAATGCGCACTCAACTGCTGCAGATCCATTGTCTGAAAAATTAAATTTACTTAGGCCCTTTGGCAGATATTTTATAAGTCTGTCGCATACTTCGACTATAGGAGGGTGGGTGAAGTTTGCAAAGATTACATGCTCAAGCTTATCAAGCTGATTTTTTATGCTGCTTGTTACGGCTTCGTTAGTGTGACCAATCAAGTTGCACCACCATGAACTCACTACATCTATGTATTCCTTACCGTTTACGTCTTTTAAATAAACGCCGTGACCTTCTTTAATTACAATTGGTGGAAGTTCTTCGTAATCTTTCATTTGTGAACATGGATGCCATATATATTTTAAATCAAGCTCCTGCAGCTCATCCATACTCATTTCATTATAGTTTTTCATTTTGTCTCCTTTACTTCATCTAAAATATCCGTCCACTTAAAGTCATATCTCTTTTGTAAGTCTCCATTGTGCTCACAAATTGCAAGTACCTTTTTGCCACTTAGCTCTTCAATGCATTTTAAGTTATCTTTATCCATCCAAGAATCGTCGTAATTATTTAAGATAACTCCTTTTACTTCTATTCCAACATCTTTTAGATAATTTAGCGTAAGAACTGTGTGATTTATTGTACCAAGGCCTGCATCGGCAACTACGATTGTAGAAAGACCCAAAGTTTTAATTACATCTTCTAGCATAATTTTTTTATCTTTTTCAAAATAGATTGGACAAACTATGCCTCCTGCACCTTCCATGAGGAGTGCGTCGTATTTTTTAAGCTCTTCAAAAAATCTTTTTTTGATAAAATCAAGATCTATCTCGACATTTTCTTTTCTGGCAGCTAGATGAGGTGAGACTGCATCTTTAAAGATATAGCAGACCATTTCATCAAAGGTTGCACTCAAGTTATTTAAGTCTTTTACAAACTTTGCATCTCCCGGAATTAAATCTTCTCCTTCTGCACCAGAAAGTGCTGCTTTAAAGTAACTTATATCTACGCCTTCTTTTTTTAATTCTTTAATGAGATTTGCAGAAATATAAGTTTTTCCCACGTCGGTTCCTGTTGCTGTTATAAAAATTCCTTTTTTCAAAATATAGCCCTCCTTAATCTCTTTGCTATTGGTATAGAAACAAGGCATAAAAATAAATCAGCTGGCATTGGAAGTAATATACAGTAGAGCAAAACATTTTTTATTGTTGATGGATTGCCCAGATAAAAATTTGAAATTAAATAAAAATAAATTGCTCCCAAGAGATAGACAGTTATTATATTTATAAGCCCTGCGATAAAAATATTTTTGTTGTTATAAACTTTATTTTCCATAAATTTGCCTGCGAAGTATGCACCTATGGCAAAGCCAATTAAGTATCCAAAGCTTGGGCTAAATATATAAGAAATTCCTCCGCCTGTTGTAAATACAGGTAGACCAATTAGCCCCATGATTACATAACTTAGAATGCACATAAGAGCAACATCGCCACCGAGAAGTAGTCCGCACAGATTTGTAAATAAAAATTGGAGCGTAAAAGGTATGTAAGGTATGGGCACCTTAATTTGAGCACCAATTGCAATTAAATCAATAAAAAGCGAACTCTTTGTCAATTCCTTTGTTGTCATTTTTCTTTTTTTTAAATTTAACATAAATTCCCCCTTTTCCTATAAAAGTATATTGAGTTTAAAATATTTTGTCAACCTAAAATAAAATAAAGATAACAATAAAT
>NZ_JBMNPQ010000039.1:0-14040 GCF_050943655.1 Peptoniphilus sp.
TTAAGAGTGGCATCATTTGATGAAAGATTAGAATTATTAGAAAATCTAAAATCTATTATTACAACAGCAAGAGAGTTATCAGTGGGCGATGAATTGACAATATTACTTAAAGATGGAAGCATAGAGTCTACTGTTAAAAATATAAGAATGAGAAGTGATTAAATGGAAAAAAATTATGAAGATTCGGTTAAAGAATTGGAACAAATAATTAGAGAATTGGACTCAAAAGATTTAACTCTAGAAGAGTCTATAAATAAATATGAAAGAGGAATTGAGCTCTATAAATATTGTTCCAATGTTTTAAAAGAGTATGAAGGCAGAGTAAAAAATATTATTGATGAAAATTCTGATATATTAAAGGAAAATGAAAATGATAGATATTAAAGATTTAATAGAAAAATTTAATGAATTTTTAAATTCTGCCTTAGATTATGAAGAAAATAATCAAGAGAAGGTTTTAGAGTCAATGAAGTATTCACTTTTTTCTGGTGGAAAGAGGATAAGACCTCTTCTTTGTTTGTTGACATATTTGGAATTTTGTGATGAACCTAATCTTGATGAGATAATGCCTTTTGCTGCAGCAATTGAGTCAATTCACACTTATTCACTTATACATGACGATCTTCCAGCAATGGATAATGATGACTTCAGACGTGGAAAACCGACTAACCACAGAGTTTTTTCTGAAGGGATTGCAATTTTGGCAGGAGACGGACTTTTAAATATGTCAGTCGAGCTTATTGCAAAACACTTAGACTCACTAGATGATATAAAAGATATTAAAAAGGGCATTAAAGCTATGAAATATTTATTTAATTCTTCAGGAGTTAATGGCATGGTAGGTGGACAATCTATAGATATTGAACTCGGATTAGATGAATACAACGAGGATATCTGCGAAAACATGTATAGACTAAAGACTGGAGCTTTAATTGAGGCATCTATAGTAATCGGCGGTATTATTGCCGGTGTGGATTTTGATGTGATGTCAAAACTTAAAAGTTTTTCTAGTTCAATAGGTCTTGCTTATCAATTTGAAGACGATATATTGGACGAAAATTCAGATCCGGAAGACAATGAAGTGAATATGCTAATGTTTAAGGACAAAGAAACTTTAAAAGAAGATATAAAGAAATTTACTGATGAGGGCTTTAGAGCTATAGACGATCTTGATTTTAATGAGAACATACTAAAAGACTTTGTATATAGTTTGATTAATAGGAGTTATTAATGGCAAAAGTTAGAGCAGATGTTTTACTTGTTGAAAAGGGAATAATTGATTCAAGAGAAAAAGCCAAAAGACTTATTATGGAAGGCAAAGTCTTTGTCGGCACACAGAGAGTAGATAAGCCTGGTGAACAGCTTAAAGATGATGTTACTTTTAATGTAAAGGGGCTTGAGGATACATTTGTGTCTCGTGGAGGACATAAGCTAGAGAAGATGATTAAAAAACACTCTATCTGTCTTGATGGAAAGTATTGTGTAGACATTGGTGCATCTACAGGTGGTTTTACAGAATGCATGTTAAAATACGGTGCAAAAAAAGTATATGCAATTGATGTTGGATATAATCAGCTTGATTATAAACTAAGAATAGACGATAGAGTTGTTTCTATGGAAAAAACTAATATCAGATATTTGGATTTTGATTTGATTGAAGAACCTATAGATTTTATTTCTATTGATGTGTCATTTATTTCACTAGAGTTAGTACTTCCTGTTGCATCTAAATTGATGTCAGAAAATTCAAGTATAGTAGCTCTTATAAAACCACAGTTTGAAGCCGGCAAGGACAAGGTTGGCAAGGGTGGCATTGTACGTGATAAGAATGTACATATAGAGGTATTAAAAAAGATTTATGATTTAGTAAAAGAATTAAATTTAAATATTGTTGATATCACGAATTCACCGATTAAGGGAACAAATGGCAATATTGAGTTTTTAATTTACATAAAAAATTATGGTGATGATGAGTTTAACTTTGACCCAAATGAAATAGTAAATTCTGCTTATAAAAACTTAAATAAATAGGTGTATTATGTTACTTGAATTAAATATTGAAAATTTTGCAATAATCGAAAATATGAAGATAAGCTTTGATAGGGGTTTAAATGTTCTTACTGGTGAAACTGGATCTGGTAAGTCAATAATTATTGATTCATTAGGACTTGTTTTAGGAGCAAGAGCAAATAAGGACATCATAAAATATGGTGAGGACTACGCTTATATTGAGGCTATTTTCTCATGTTATAGTGAAGATATTAAAAAGACTTTAAAAGAATATGGATTCGATATTGGCGAATTGATCGTTATATCAAAAAAAATTCAAAAAGATGGTCCAACTATTACTAGGATCAATAATAGAGCTGTAACTTCAGGTTTATTGTCAAAAATTGCAGTAAAATTAATAGACATATTTGCTCAACATGAGACTATTTCACTTATGGACAATAAAAACCAATTAAAGCTAATTGACGATTTTTGCGGAGAAGATCACAAGATATTATTAAAAGAGCTTGAGTCTCTAGTTAATGAAATTAATCGTCTAAAGAAAGAATATGATGAAAAGAATAGTCTTGAGACAAACAAGGAAAGAGAAATTGACCTATTAGAATATCAGATAAACGAAATAGACGAAGCTAGCTTAACTGAATATGATGAAAATGGACTTGCTGAAGATTTTAATAAATATAGCAATATGACAAATTCTATTATGAAACTAACTGAAGCAAAGTCAATTATCGATAGTTCCTATGAAAGTGCAAATATTGAAGATATTTTAGATAAAGTTATTGGTAATGTGTCTGAGGTATCTAAAATCGATAAGGATATAAATTATATTTCAGAAGAGCTTGAAGACATAAGATATAGACTTACTGACATATCTAGAGATTTAGGAAATTATATAGACTCTATGGAAATAGACGAAGAGCAACTAAATTTTTTACAAAATAGAATTGATTTAGTAAATTCAATTAAGGCAAAGTATGGCAAGTCACTTGACGAAATAAATAAATTTTATGATGAAACATACGAAAGACTCGAATTTTTAAAAAATTTTGAAAAAAACTTAGCTAAGCTTCATGAAAATATTATTTCTCTAGAGAAAAAAGCCTATAGCCTATCAGAAAAAATAACAAAAAATCGAAATGAAACTGCAAATTTAGTTCAAGAAAAAATAACGAATGAAATAAAAGAACTTAACATCCCAAATGCTAAGTTTAAAATTAAAATAACAGAAAAAGAACTTTCAAGTGATGGAAAAGATAAAATAGAATTTTTAATTTCACCTAATAAGGGTCAAGACCTTATGCCAATGGCAAAAGTTGCATCAGGTGGTGAGATGAGCAGAATTATGCTTGGATTTAAAAGTATTATTGCACAAAAGGATAATATTCCAACACTGGTTTTTGATGAGATTGACACGGGTATAAGTGGCAAAACAGCACAAATTGTTGGCAGAAAAATAAAAAAATTATCTAAGGGTAGACAAATTATTGTTATTTCTCACCTGCCACAAATAGTTGCGCTGGCTGATACTCATTTTGTCATAAATAAAGATATTGTTAATGAGACTACAATCTCTAAAATTGCCAAATTAAATGATGATGAAAGAGTAGAGGAACTTGCACGTTTAATTGGCGGAGATAATATTACAAGTTACACACTTGCAACTGCAAAAGAAATGATAGGAGATGAAGCAAATGACTGAACGCGAAAGAACCATGAGTTCAAATAAAATTTTCGATGGAAAAATCCTAAAATTAAGGGTCGATACAGTTGAAATGGATGGGCAAAAATATACTAAAAGAGAAATAGTAGAAAGAGGCCCAAGTGTTGCTGTCGTTGCGGTTACAGAAGATGATGAACTTCTTCTAGTTAAACAATTTCGTAAGGCAGTTGATAAAGAATTAATTGAACTTCCTGCGGGAATGATTGATTTTGAGGAAGAACCTGTCAAAGCTGCCATAAGGGAATTAGAGGAAGAGACAGGATATATCGCTAAATCTTGTGACTATATCTTAGAGATGTACTCATCTCCAGGTTTTTGCGATGAGAGAATATATATTTTCTTTGCTGATGGTCTCATGCTTGGAGAACAAAATTTTGATGAGTTTGAAAGTATTGAAGTATTAAAAGTAAAGTTTGAAGAAGCACTTAAGATGATAGAGCTTGGTGAAATCATTGACTCTAAGTCTATTACTGGGATACTTCTTTATAATCAAATGAGGAGAAAAAAATGAAAAAAACTATTAAATATATAAAATCTAAAATAAATGTAGCTCCAGAAATTGGAATTGTACTTGGTTCAGGTCTTGGAAATTTTGCCGATAATATCGAAGATAGAATAGAAATTAGCTACAAAGACATTCCAAATTTTCCAGTTTCAACAGTCAGTGGCCATGATGGCAAGTTAATTTTTGGAAAAATTAATGGAAAAGATATTGTTGCCATGAAGGGCAGAATCCATTTTTATGAAGGATACGACATGAAAGATGTTGTTTTTCCAATAAAAGTTCTCGCTGAGATTGGAATAAAATATCTTATCATAACAAATGCAGCTGGAGGAGTCAATATGGACTTTTCAGCAGGAGATTTAATGTTAATTACAGATCATATAAATATAACCGGAAGAAGTCCACTTATTGGTCCAAATGATGACAGCGAAGGTCCAAGATTTTTGGATATGACTAACTGTTATGATAATGAACTAATTGCTATGGCAGATGATGTTTCAAGTAAAATGGGATTAAAACTTCAAAAGGGAGTTTATATGTACTTTACAGGTCCAAACTATGAGACAGCTGCTGAAATTAGAATGGCAAGAGTTTTGGGAGCAGATGCTGTTGGGATGAGCACAGTGCCAGAAGTAATTGTCGCAAGACATAGAGGAATAAAGGTACTTGGAATTTCCACAATTACAAATATGGGAACTGGAGTACTTGATAAGCCACTTGATCACAGCGAAGTAGTTCAAGTAGGTCAAGAAGTATCTCATAAGTTTTCAAAACTTTTAACTGACATTGTTGGGGTGATGTAGTGAATATTATTGATATCATCGAAAAGAAAAAACATTCCGAAGAGCTTTCAGAGGAAGAGATAAAGTATTTAATTGATAATTATGTAAATGGAAATATCCCTGACTATCAAATGTCAGCTCTTTTGATGGCCATTTACTTCAACAAACTTAATATTGATGAGACTTACTTTTTAACTAAGAGTATGGTTTTGTCTGGCGAGACAATAAAACTTGATAAAGTTAAGGGAATAAAAGTTGACAAGCACTCAACAGGTGGCGTTGGAGATTCAGTAACTCTCGTTCTTGGACCTCTTATGGCATCAGTTGGACTAGTCTTTGCAAAGATGAGTGGCAGGGGACTTGGACATACTGGAGGGACACTCGACAAATTAGAATCAATACCAGGATTCAACATAAGTTTAACTGACGAAGAATTTATAAATAATTTAAATGAGTCACATATTGCTGTCATTGGTCAAACTGCAGACATTGTTCCAGCCGACAAATTATTATATGCACTTCGCGATGCAACTGCTACAGTTGATAATGTAAGTTTGATATCATCTTCAATACTATCTAAGAAGATTGCACTTGCAAATGACGCTTTAGTTCTAGATGTTAAAGTTGGCAAAGGTGCTTTCATGAAAGATGTTGAATCTGCTACAGAACTTTCCAAATTAATGGTAGAGCTGGGCAAGAAATTTAATAGAAAGACAAAAGCTATTATAACTAATATGAACGAACCTCTAGGAAAAGCTATAGGTAATTCACTAGAAGTTATAGAAGCCATAGAAACTTTAAGAGGCGAAGGACCAAAAGCTTTAGAAGAAATTTCTGTTACCATAGGTTCAAAACTAATGCACATGTGTGGCAAGACAGAAGATGAAGAAGAGGCAAAGAATATTCTTCATGAAAATCTAAGAAATGGTAAAGCAATAGAAAAGTTTAAAGAAATGGTGAAACTACAAGGTGGCGACATTTCTTATATAGATAACACTAAAAAATTTGAATTGTCAAAAATAAAATGTGAAATTTATTCAAATGAAAGTGGTTATGTTAAAGAAATAGATGCGCTTGAAATTGGAATTGCTTCACGTGACTTGGGTGCGGGAAGGCTTACTAAGGAGGATAAGTTAGATCTTGGAGCAGGAATTTTATTAAATAAAAAAATTGGTGACTATGTAAATGAAGGAGAACTCCTCGCAACTTTATACACAAATAAAGAAGATGTAGTAAAAGATGTGGCTAAGAGAATTGAGGATGCTTTTTCATTTAGTGATGATAAAGAAAATTATGAGCTTATTTTAAAGGAAATTGATTAATTGATGAGAAATTTAGATATTTATTCTTTAATAATAAATATAATTGCACTAATGGTTGCCATAATTCCACATGAGATAGCTCATGGTTATGCAGCTTATTTGTGTGGCGATACAACTGCAAAAGATGATGGCAGGCTTAGCTTAAATCCGCTAAACCATATTGATCCAATAGGGCTTTTGACGCTAATCATATTTAGATTTGGATGGGCTAAAGCTGTGCCAATAAATCCTTATAGATTTACAAAAAATAGAAAATTGTCTTCTCTATTTGTATCTGTTGCAGGAGTTCTAACAAACTTTATTTTAGGAATAATTTTTGGCATAATACTTGTTTATGTTGAATATAAATCTTTGGCAATTAAACCACTTATTTCTTCAATATTTTGGTATAATATTATGCTTGGAGTATTTAACTTAGTGCCACTTCCACCACTAGATGGTTCAAAAGTTCTTGCAACATTGTTGCCAGAAAAACTTGAATGGAAATTTTATAAATATGAAAAGTATTTTTATTTTTTACTGATAATTGCTTTATTTAGTGGATTTGTGACTAAAATCATCTCTCCAATAATTTTTAAGATAATGAATTCTATTCTAGTTTTAGGTGTAAAAGTATGGAATACAATATTGTTTTAAAATCTTATGAAGGTCCTATGGATCTTCTTTTAGATTTAATTAAAAAAAATAAAGTTGATATTTATGATATTCCCATATTTAAAATAACTGAGGAATTTTTAAATTATTTAGAAAATGCGAGTAAATTAAACATGGATTTGGCATCTGATTTTACATTAATGGCTTCAACTTTGTTGGAAATAAAATCAAAAATGCTTCTTCCAAAATCTTTAAGTGATGATGAAGAAGATGAGGAAGACCCAAGGGCTGATCTTGTAAAAAATCTTTTGGAATATAAAAAATTTAAAGAAGCTTCTGAAGTATTGAGAAAACAAGGCGAATATGAGTCAAAATCTTTTTCAAAATTAAGAACAGAAATATTTGATGTAGATGAAATAGATTTTTTGAAGGAGACAGATGTCAACAAACTTTCTAAAACTTTGATAAAAATTCTAGAAAACTATAAAGAAGACGAGATAATAGAAATAGACAGAGAAAGTTTTAAAATTGAAGATGCCTCAAGAATCATTAAGACAAAAATTTTAAATGAAAAAAAGTTTTTCTTTACAGAACTTCTTAAAGGTGTAGAATATAAGACTGATGTAATTACTTATTTTTTAGGAATGTTAGAACTAATCAAACTCGAATTTATTGAAGCAAAACAAAAATATAATTACGGCGACATATTAATTGAAATGAGAGCAAATTATGGATAAAAATCGTATTAAGTCAATAATTGAATCTATTCTATTTATTTGGGGCGAACCCATTAGTCTTGAAGATTTAGCTAAAACTCTGGAGCTTAAACCATATTATTTAAAGTCTATTCTTTATGAAATGATAGAGATGTATAAAGATGAAACATCAGGCCTTAGGCTAACAGTTATTAACGACAAGTATCAATTAAGCACAAAACCCGAAAACTATGATTATATAAAAAAAATAACTAAAGAGAAAAATGAAAAGAATTTGTCAAAACCTGCTTTAGAAACTCTTTCTATTATCGCGTATAAACAGCCTGTAACAAAGGTCGAGATAGAAGAGCTTAGAGGAGTTAATTGCGACAGCACGATTAAGGGACTGCTTGATTTTGATTTAATAAAAGTAAGTGGAAAATTAGATAGAATTGGACATCCTAAATTATATAGTACGACGGACAAATTTCTAAATAAATTTGGGATAAAGAGTTTAGATGAACTTCCAAATCTTGATGAAATTAAAGATGCTCAGGAGGAAAACTGATGAGATTGCAAAAATTCATGGCTCATGCTGGAGCTGCTTCTAGAAGAAAATCTGAAGAACTTATTTTATCTGGAAGGGTTAAAGTAAATGATAAAGTTGTAAAAGAACTTGGAACAAAAATAGATCCTAAAGTAGACAGGGTATATCTCGATGGAAAAAGATTAAAATTAGAAGATGAGCTTGTATATATAATGCTTAATAAACCAATGGGCGTTGTCACAACTGCAAGCGACGAAAAGGGAAGAAAAACTGTAGTTGACATGGTTCCCGACGATTATAGAGTTTATCCTGTGGGAAGACTTGATATAGACACTACAGGTTTGGTACTACTTACAAATGATGGAAAACTTGCAAATATTTTGATGCATCCTCGTCATGAAATTAAAAAAACTTATATTGCTACCGTTGAAGGAACACCATCTTCAAGCGCTTTAGAAAAGCTTAGAAAAGGACTAAATGCACGTGACCTTGTAACTGCTCCAGCTGATGTTAAGATTTTAAAGAGTTATAAAGAAGACTCAATCATTGAAGTTAAAATTCACGAGGGCCAAAATCATCAGGTAAAGAGGATGTTTGATTATGTTGGCTTTCCTGTAAAAAAATTAAAGAGAATTTCCATGGGAGAAATAGATCTTGGAAATCTTCAGATTGGTCACTATAGATACCTTTCAACTGAAGAGATAAATTATCTAAAGAGAATAAAATGATAGTTAAAGAAAAATATTTTCAAATTGTAGACGAAATACTTTCTCAAGATTTTAATGGAAAGATCGCAATAGATGCAACTGTTGGAAACGGACATGATACATTAAAACTTCTAAATACAGTAGGAGAAGAGGGCTTTGTTTATGGATTTGATATTCAAGAAAAAGCAATTAACAATGCAAAAAATTTAATTGGGGATAAATATAAAAATTATAAACTTTTTTTAAAAAGTCATGATGAGATTGATATTATTGATAATTGTGATTTAGTTATTTATAATCTCGGATATATGCCGGGAAGCTCAAAAGAAATTACTACAATAGCAAGTACTACTGTAAAATCAATGGATAAGGCCACAAAAATTTTAAACAAAGGTGGAATCATGATTGTGGTCTCTTATGTGGGCCATAAAAATTCTTTTGAAGAGAGAAAAGCTGTAGAAGAATTTTTAAAAAGTTTAAATCAAAAGTTTTATAAAGTGGAAAAACGTGAATTTTTAAATCAAATTAATAATCCGCCCATTGTTTATTTGATAGAAAAGAAGGTTTAAGATGAAAATAGCAATAATCGGTGGAGGACCAAGTGGCATGATGTGTGCCATTGCCGCATCAGAAAATCATGAGATAGATTTATATGAACAGAATGAAAAACTAGGTAAAAAACTTTTTATTTCGGGCAAAGGAAGATGCAATCTGACAAATAACACTGATGAAGAAAGTTTTTTAGAAAATGTCGTTATAAATAAAAACTTTTTATATTCTGCTATATACACACTCTCTCCATTAATGACTATAGATATGTTTGAAAATTTTGGACTAAAGACAAAGACTGAGCGAGGCAATAGAGTTTTTCCAATTAGTGATAAGTCTTCAGATGTTATAAAAACTTATGAAAAAATCTTAAGGAAAAATAAAGTAAATGTGCTTTTGAATACGAAAGTTAGCTCTATTGCTAAAGAGAATGATAAATTTATTATTAATGGAAAGACCGCCTACGATAAAGTCGTCATTGCTACAGGTGGTGTTTCTTATCCGCTTACAGGTTCAACGGGTGATGGGTATAAATTTGCCAAAAGTTTTGGACACAATGTAAATAAAACGAAGCCGGCATTAATTGGAATAATTCTAAAAAATGATTTTAACTTGGCAGGTCTAACTTTAAAAAATATTAAAATTAAAGCAAAGGTAAATGGCAAGAAGGAATTTGAAGAATTTGGAGAACTTCTTTTTACTCATAGAGGAATTAGTGGACCGACAGTGTTGTCGCTTAGTAGCAGAATTAATAAATATTCTAGTATCGAGCTTTCTATTGATTTAAAACCAGCTCTTAATTTTGAAAAATTAGATGCTAGGATTTTGCGTGATTTTGATGAGTTCAAAAATAAAAATATAAGTAATGCTTTAGTAAAACTACTTCCAAAAGATTTAATTACTTATGTCTTAGAACAGGCAGAAATTCCGCAAGATAAAAAGATAAATCAGATTACTAAAGAAGAACGAGATAGTCTTATAAAATCTATTAAAAGTTTTAAACTAGATTTTTCTCAATTTGATTTGATTGATAGAGCAATAGTTACAAGTGGTGGAATTGATGTCAAAGAAATAGATCCATCAACATTTGAATCTAAATTAGTTAAAAACTTATACTTTATTGGAGAAGTAATTGATGTTGATGCACTTACTGGTGGATATAATATTCAAATAGCAAATTCAACAGGATATACCTGTGGCATTAATCTTTAACAAGACTCGCTTCTTGTTCTTTATAATCTTTTATAATATAATTATAATAATCACTAGAGATAGTGATTTTTTTATGGAGGTAATTATGAAAATTGCAATAGATGGTCCAGCAGGTTCTGGGAAAAGCACAATAGCTAAAGATATAGCTAAGAGATTAAACATAATATATGTTGATACTGGGGCAATGTATCGAGCGATTACTTTAAAACTATTGGACAAAAAAGAAAATGAGTATGAAGATATATTAAAAGAAACAAAAATCGAGTTTAAGGACGGAAATATTTATTTAGATGATGTTGATGTTTCAAACAAGATTAGGACAAATGAAATTTCTAAAAAAACGTCAGAGCTTTCAAAAAATCCTATGATTAGAAAATATCTTGTCGCTCTTCAACAAGATATGGCTAAGAAAGAATCTGTTGTTATGGAAGGAAGGGACATTGCTTCTGTTGTGATTCCTGATGCTGATTATAAGTTCTTTTTGACAGCGACTCCAGAAGAAAGAGCTAAGAGAAGATTTTTGCAATTAAAAGAAAAAGACAATTCTCTAACATATGAAGAAGTGCTTAAAGATTTAAAAATTCGAGATAAAAATGACACAAGTAGAGAGGTATCGCCTTTAACTAAAGCAGAAGATGCAATAGTAATTGATAGCACCGATTTAGATTACGAGGAAACTATCTCAAAAATTTTGTCTTATATTAAATAGGTGAAATATGTTATACAGATTTTTACAAGTTTTATTTAAAATTGTTTTTAAGATAATTTTTAGAGTAGAAGTTCATAATAAAGAATTAATTCCAGATGAGACTAAAAAGCTTATAATCTGTGGAAATCATACGAGTAACTTGGATCCAATTATTATGTCAGCTTTTTTTGATAGAAAAATTAATTGGATGGGAAAAAAAGAGTTATTTAACAATAAAATACTCGCATACTTTTTAAAAAAGCTTGGAGTTTTCCCTGTAGATAGGCACAAGAATGATTTAAAAGCAGTAAAGACTGCTCTTAATATTTTAAAAAAAGATGAAGTTCTAGGAATTTTTCCTGAAGGGACGCGAGTAAAGGAAAAAAATTACGACAGTATAAAAGCTGGTGTAGCATTAATTGCACAAAGAACTGAGTCAGAGGTACTGCCATTTTATATTGATGGTAATTTTAAAATATTTAGAAAGATTAATATTTATTATAGAGAACCAATTAAAATAAAAAAAGAAATAAAATATTCAAATGAAGAACTAGAAGAAATCTCTCAAGACATAATGAGATTAGTATATGGTGATGAAATTAAATGGAAATTATATTAGCAGATCATTTGGGATTTTGTGGTGGAGTCAAAAGAGCTTATAAGATGGCCTTTGAAAATGCAGATGAAAATACTTATTCCTATGGTGACTTGGTTCACAATGAAGAGGTAATTAAGGAACTAGAAGAAAAAGGCGTAAAAAGAATTGACGATACAAATATAAAAAATTCAAAGGTAATAATAAGAAGCCACGGCGTCCATAAAAAAATCTTAGATGAATTTATAGAAAAAGGCAATGAAGTTATTAATTGTGTGTGTCCAAAAGTAGAAAAAGTCTATAATATAGTGGATAAATTCTACAAAAAAGGTTATAATATAGTAATTGTTGGGAATAAAGACCACCCCGAAGTAATTGGCATTAATTCTTATTGTGATGACACGGCAACAATAATTGAAAGTGAAGATGACTTTTCAGTTCCTGATGGTGATATTGTCGTAGTTAGCCAAACAACTAATAGGGAAGATTTTTTTGAAAATATTGTAAAAAAAATAAAAAGCATTTCAAAAAATGAAGTTTTAGTTTATAATACTATATGTAGTGCGACTTCTCTTAGACAAGAAAGTGTTGAAAAATTGTCAAAAGAGGTTGATGCTGTCATTGTATTGGGTGGAAAGAATAGTTCCAATACAAAGAAGCTTGCACAAGTTGCAAGTAAAAATTCAGAAAATGTATTTTTAATTCAATCAATTAAAGATATTGATATAAATATATTTAAAAAATTTAATAAAATAGGTATTACCGCCGGAGCATCCACACCGGATAAGGTAATCAAGGAGGCTGTTTGTAGTATGGAAAATTTTGACAAAGGTGAGATGATGGAAGCCATTGATAATTCTTTTAAGAGAATTAGAAAGGGCGAAGTAGTAACTGGAGAAGTACTTTACATTACTGATTCAGAAGTTATGGTTAATCTAGGATATAGATCTGACGGCATCATTTCAAAAGACGAGCTTGTTGGAGGACCAGATGTAAATCCACAAGATCTTTATGAACAAGGACAAGAAATTGAAGTTTATGTCCTAAGAATGGATGATGGTGACGGAAATGTTGTACTTTCAACTAAGAGAGTTCAAGACATGAAAGTTTGGGACGAAGTTGAAGAACTTTACAACAATGGAGAAAAGATTGACGTAACTGTTAAAGCAAATGTAAAAGGCGGACTTACTGCTGATTACAAAGGATTAAATACATTTATTCCTGCATCTCATGTTTCAACTAGATTCCAAAAAGATTTAAGCAAATATGTTGGTGAAACATTCACTTGCGAAATCATTGATTTTGATAAAAGAAAGAAAAGAATCGTTCTTTCAAGAAAAAATGTACTTGCTGAAGAACAAGAACAAAAGAGAAAAGAAGTTTATGAAAATATCCACGAAGGAGACATCATTGAAGGTACAGTACAAAGAATTACTAACTTTGGTGCATTCGTAGACGTTGGAGGAGTTGATGGACTAATCCACATTTCTGAACTTTCTTGGAACAGAGTTAAACACCCATCTGATGTAGTATCTCCTGGAGATGTTGTTAAAGTACAAGTTCTTTCTGTTGATGAAGAAAAAAATAGAATCGCTCTTGGATTAAAACAATTATCAGAAAAACCATGGGATGTTTTCACAAACAATGTAAAAGTTGGCGATGTAGTTAAAGGTAAAGTTGTAAACTTACTTGACTTTGGTGCATTCGTAAGACTAGAAGAGGGAGTAGATGGTCTTCTTCACGTTTCTCAAATTTCAAGAGAACATGTAGAAAAACCAGCAGATAAACTTTCAATTGGTGAAGAAGTTACAGTTAAAGTAACTGATATTGATGAAGAAAATCAAAAGATTTCTCTTTCAATGAAAGCACTTATTGAACCAGAACCAAAGAAAGAATCTGCTCCAAAAGAAAGAAAACCAAAGAGAGAAAAGAGAGCTCCAAAGAAAGAAGTTAAAGCTGAAGAACCAAAATCTGATGAATTTAACATGACTATTGGAGAAATGCTAGGACTAAACTTTGCTGATGCTACTTTAGATAAAGATTTAATCTTAGATGAAGAAGATAATTCTAAAGAATCTGAAGAAAACAACGAAGAAAATTCTGAAGAATAA